>JAKIZN010000229.1 GCA_022708005.1 Bacteroidota bacterium
TGCCCGTTTTGTGATAATTCGGCGAAAACGGCTTCTATTTCGTCGTATAATTCTTCTTCTGTTTTATTGCCGATAAAGATTTGGCGAGAAAATTTGATATTGCGATGTATCCAAGAAGATACTATCTTTATCTCGTCAATATCTTCCAATTGGAGCTTTGCCGTTTTAGAAAATCCATTAAAATACAAGTTGTGTATATCATCTAATACGTTGCGTTTATTCGACTTATACCCAACTGTGTTGCTTTGCTCGAACTTTCCAGCGCGGATATAGTAAATATCTGCAGTTTTTGGTGCGGTATGCTCTGGTAGAATCATAATCATATTGTTTTCTGTGAGCGAAACGCCGACTGATAGATTTGTCAAAAATGTCTTTTGTAGCTCGTAAATCTGTGATTTAATTATACTTGCTTTTTCAAATTCGAGCTTATCGCTATATTCTTCCATTTTTAGCTGAAGTTGCTTGATAATTCCATCGGAGTAGCTTGATAAATAATATTTCACTTTTTCTAATTCTGCTTGATAATCCTCTTTGCTCGCATAGCCAGTGCAGGGAGCCAAACATTTCTCTAAATGGTAATAAAAGCACGGCTTATTGGAACTATCGGGAACTATATTTTTTCTGCAATTTCTCAGCTTAAACTTTTTTTCAATATCGAGCAAAATTTCATTAACAAAGGAAGAGCTTCTGAAAGGTCCGAATAATATGCCTTCGTCGTCCTCGCTGCCTCGCGAAAGAACGGGATATGGGAATTCATCATCTCGAATTTTAATAAATGGATACCTGCGATATTTTTTCTGTGCCGAATTGAAAAACGGCTTATGCTTCTTTATTTCGGAAGATTCGAGCAATAACGCTTCGAGTTCTGTTGCGACAGATGTCCATTTTATGTCATATACTTTTTTCACTAAGTCGGCAATTTTCTTTGAACTATGTTCGCCATAAGTAAAATATGATGAAACCCTACTTTTCAGAGATTTTGACTTGCCGATATATAAAATTTTGCCATCTTTGCCTAAAAAATAATAAACACCGGGGCTATCTGGCACTACTGCTAAAGTATCTTGCAGTTGCTTGATTTCCGGCGGAGCAGCCTTTAGATGTTTGATAGGCTTATTTTGAAACGCAAGAAGTTCTTCGATAGAAGAAATGTTGTAATCTTCCTCGGCGATTTCAAGCAATTCATTGAGTATCACAACTGTTGCCAAAGTGTCGTCGTAGGCTCTGTGCCTTTTGCGAATGCTGTGCCCAAAATAATCCGCAAGCGCCCCAACATTTTTTTTGAGCGTTTTGGGCAAAAGTCGCTTGGCTAATTTCAGTGTGCATAAAACTGGAATTTCGATATTTATACCCATTCGCGCAAATGTATTTTTCACAAAGGATAAATCAAAATGTGCGTTATGGGCAACAAAAATAGCTGGCTTATCAAACAAAAATCTATAAACTTCCTTGAACACAGCCGACGTTTCGGGAGCGGAATATACTTTTTCGTTTGAAATGCCCGTCATATTAGCTATAAACGGTGGAATAAACTGATGCGGATTGACCAATGATGAATACTCGGAAACAATTTCCCCGTTTTCTACCCTTATGCAAGCAATGTCGAAAATTCTATTTTTATCGGCATTAGAGCCAGTAGTTTCGACGTCAATTACAATAAATGAAGCGTCCCAAATTGAATTCAAGCACATCATACAACTCATAAACAATATTCAAAATTAGCGAAAAAAAACGAATTTTTATGGATAATTATTTGCAATAAGTGAAATTTCGCTTATGTACGATATAAAAAAAACGAGCAAATATCGAGATAAATTAACAAGCCGAGTTATAAAATATTCAAAAAAATGAGTAATTTTGCATAGCTAAAAATAGGTAGGTAGGGCGAATATTATTAGCAGAGCTGCTGGAGAAATTTTTGTCTTCCGCTGCTGGCGATATTTTTAATGAGTTGCTTCGTTTTTATTGGTAGAAATTTATTAACAAAGATATAATACTATGCAAAAAATAATAATATTAGACTTTGGCTCGCAATATACGCAAATGGTTGCGCGCAAAGTAAGAGAACTCGGCGTTTACGCAGAAATTTTTCCATATTCGATTTCCGAATCTGAGCTAAAATCGCTTCAGCCCAAAGGTATAATTTTATCGGGGGGACCCTCGAGCGTACATGCCGACGGCGCCCCAATCCCAAGTTTTGACGTTTTTTCAATTGGTGTGCCGATTTTAGGTATATGCTATGGGCTGCAACTTATCGCTCATCAGTTCGGTGGCACAGTTAGCAGTTCGGAACGCCGCGAATACGGTCGCTCCGAATTGATTTTAAATAAAGAAGATGCCTTGTTTGATAGTGTGCCAGTCAACTCGCAAGTTTGGATGAGCCACGGCGACTCGCTTGAGTCGCTGCCTAATGGATTTGAAGCAATAGCGCACACTCAAAATATTCCAATTTGCGCTATTCGCTCGCTTGAGCGAAAAATTTGGGGCGTTCAATTCCACCCAGAAGTGCATCACTCAACTGACGGTAAAAAAATATTAGGAAATTTCGTGCGAAATATTTGCGGCTGCGACGAGCAGTGGAGCATGCACTCCTTTATCGATTCAGCGATAGAGAAAGTGCGAGAGAGCGTCGGCGACGGCGAAGTAATTTGCGCCCTCTCTGGCGGAGTGGATTCCACAGTTTTAGCCGTGCTGCTGCACAAAGCCATTGGCGATAAGCTCCATTGTATTCATATAGATACGGGATTGATGAGGCTTGATGAAAGCAAAGAACTAATGAAGTTATTTAGCGAGCATTTTAATATGTCCATAGATTTAATTGATGGCAGCGATTTGTTCCTTAGCAGGCTCGCAGACGTTACCGATCCCGAGCAGAAGCGAAAAATCATTGGCAAATCTTTCATTGATTTATTCGATATTGAGGCGAAAAAGTTCAATAATGCCAAATGGTTAGCTCAAGGCACTTTATATCCAGATGTTATAGAGTCGGTTAGCGTAAAAGGTCCGTCTGCGGTTATTAAATCACATCATAACGTAGGTGGATTGCCCGAAAAAATGGGCTTAAAGCTAATTGAGCCTTTCCGTGAATTATTTAAAGATGAAGTAAGAGCTGTTGGCAGAGAGCTTGGTGTTCCAGATTGGTTCGTTTCGAGGCATCCATTTCCAGGTCCAGGGCTTGCCGTGAGAGTGCTGGGAGAAATTACTCGCGAAAGGCTCGACATTCTGCGATTAGCAGACGCTATATATACCGAAGAAATACGAAATGCTGGACTATATAACGATATTTGGCAGGCTTTCGCTGTGCTTTTGCCCATAAAAAGCGTGGGAGTGATGGGCGATGAGCGAACTTACGAAAACGTTTGCGCCCTGCGAGCAGTTACAAGTGTTGATGGCATGACGGCAGATTGGTTCCCCGTGCCGATTGAAG
>JAKIZN010000230.1 GCA_022708005.1 Bacteroidota bacterium
CTGGGTTACACATGGCTTAGTTGTTACTACCTCAATCTTCCCCTTGCGCCCCATGCTGTGGTAATGCAAGGCGTCTTCTTTACGTATTTTCATTTAATACTTCCGTTCATTTATAGTATAGTTAACTACTGTCGAATAACAAAAAGATGTATATTAAAAACAATTGCTAAATTAAGCATTATTTATTTTAATTGCAATATTTTTTTAAATATGTGTTCAATAAACTTGTCGTAAACGCATTATTAAGAAATAATAATTGCAACTACGGCTGCCTTCGTTAATAATCGTGATTTTTTTTTCAATTATTTGCATATTTTTTTATTAAACTATTGACAAATTGCATCAAATATGTTATCTTGCAATTAGCATAACTTTGATTTCGTTGTAATTTTTATAATTGATAACTTGTCTAGGTTTTTAAACTATTGACAGGGATTTTTATAACTATATATATTTATTAAACTAAAGAGAGACGCCTATACTGTTACGTTGTTAATACTACATCTTATATTGAACATAAAACCTGTTTTTATAAAGAGATTTCTGACTGAAGCGAGAAGTATTTAGCACGTTTAAGCTTTAAATAGCATACTTGACGTATAGCAAGACAGCAACGTATGTCGTTAATAAGAATTTGAATAAAATTACTAAAAATTAATTTCATTATAGTGATGTGAGCTATCAACAAAATCTTGTACTTAGGCAATAAGGAAATTATGTAATGAAAATTCGTAATTTAAAGGCGATCATAAAAACTTTAATTTTCTCAGATTACGAAAATATATCTTTAAAAAGAAAAGTTTTTATACTATTAATATTCACGACTTTGATGCTGGCTATAGTAGGCGGAATATCGGATATTTTAATAGGTATGGGCACTATGACCAGAGTAGTAAATATGATTTCGCTGCCCGCCGCCACTGCCTACTATTTCTATGTACGTAATTCAAAAAATTATGAAAAAGGCGCACTTCAGTTTATCTTTTTAGCCATACTTTTCCTATCATTTGCATGGTTTGCAAACGGTGGCTATAACGGAGCTATGCTGTTGCTAATAGTTACGTATTTTATAACATTTTTTATAATAACACCTGCAAACAAGCAACCGTATATATTAATAGCAAGCGTTGTTATATATATTCTATTAGTAATAACAAGCTATTATTTCCCTGAAATAGTAACGCATTATAGCAATGAGCATCAGCGGTTTCTTGATTTGCTTTTTGGTGGTTCAATCTTCCTCATAACGCTTTTTATGATTATCAGAGTTGTTGTGCAGGACTACATTGCTGATAATAAAAAAATTCATGATTTAAGTCAAGATCTCGCTACTATAAATAGGGAACTTACAACCAGTAATCAGTATCTTAAAGAAAGTTCGGAAATGCTCTCAATTGCAATGAGGGCATCTAACCAAATTTGGTTTGGTTATGTGCCGGAGACAGAGCAGATGACTATGGGCGGAGGTTTTTATGATATGCTTGGTTACGATAAAGGTGAACTTGAATTAACAGCCGAAGATTACCTGAAAATTGTTCACCCAGATGATGTTTCCATATTAGCAACAAATGTGATGCAAGCTGCTGAAAATAAGTCATCATTTTCTTTTGAATATCGAGTAAGAGATAAAGCAGGAAATATACGGTGGGTGCAAACTACCGGTGAATTTGTAGAAGCTGATGAGAGCGGTCACCCCGGCAGGCTACTCGGCGTGTATAAAGATGTTACCGAAGACAAGATTGCTCAGCAATCGCTCGCAGAAAGCGAAGAAAAATATAGGGCTTTGATAAATAATACTATGGAAGGTATCCTTATACTTGATCTTAGTGGCACAATTTTATTTACTAATCAATCGCTTGCAGACATTTTTCATTTAGAACATAAAGATATGGCTATAGGCAGAAAAGTCTTTGAGTTTATTGCTCCCGAGTCCATACCAAAGGTAATGGAGGACTTTGCAAATGTCGTACAAGGCGTAGACTCGTATGTATCTGAATACAAAAGTTTTACTGTAGATGGCAAAGAATTGTGGGTGGAGAGCATTGGCAAAATTATTACTTACGAAGGCAGACCAGTCGACTTGGTATCTCTGCGTGACGTAACAGATAGAAAAGTCGCGGAAATGGCTCTGGAAGAAAGTCAGGCTCGATATAAAAATTTATTCGATACGATGCCAAATGGATTTTATCGGACTACTCCAGACGGGTATTTTGTAGAGGCAAATCCAGCGCTTATTAACATGTTAGGCTATGATAGCTTTGAAGATCTCAAAAAATTGCATATCCCAACAGAGCTTTATGTCCAATCAACCGAAAGAGATGAAATGCTCGCCGATAACGCCGATTTCGTAGATCAGATAGAGATGTATAGATTGAGGCGAAAAGACGGCAAAGTTATTTGGCTGGAGGACAATGCGAGGTATGTCAAAGATGAGCATGGGAATATTATATTTCACGAAGGTATTTGCAAAGACATTACAGAGAGAAAGGAAGCTAACGCAAAACTCCAAAAGTATGCCGAAGAGTTAGCCTCGCTTAACGCTACAAAAGATAAGTTTTTCTCGATTTTAGCACACGATTTAAGAAATCCACTTGGCACTTTTAAAGAAATGTCGAGAGTGCTATTTGATGATTACGATGCTTTCGACGAAGCAGAACGCAAGGAAGTTCTTGGCTCTATGAAAGATTCGGCGCTTCAAATCCATGATTTACTTGAAAATCTACTTATGTGGAGCCGTAGCCAAAGAGGAAACATAAATTTCTCGCCTGAGATAACCAACTTGCAATTGCTTAGCCAAAATGCTATCAATATAGCGGCTTTGACTGCCCAAGCTAAGCAAATTGAAATAAGCAATAAAGTGCCAGAAGGTGTTATGGTGGAAGCTGACGCTCACATGGTTAATACGGTAATTAGAAATCTGCTTGCTAATGCAGTAAAATTTACTCCGCTTGGTGGGAAAATTGAAGTAGGTGCATTAGAAAATACAAATAGCTGTACTACAATTTACGTAAAAGATAGCGGAGTAGGAATGAGCGAGGAGCAGATTGTAAACATATTTAAGCTTGGCAGAAGCACCTCTACAGATGGCACTTCCGGCGAGAAAGGCACGGGCTTAGGGCTTGTTTTATGCAAGGAGTTTGTAGAAAAGCATGGCGGCAGAATCTGGTTGGAAAGCGATCTCGGCAAGGGCAGCACGTTTTATTTTACCTTGCCGAAGATTGGGGACGAATAAAGTTTTATGGATAATTTGCTCTACAAAAATATTGTGATGAGTTCATCTGTACCATTTACCTTGCAATCAATCATTAAGAATGCAGAAGGGGAGACGGTAGATTACGTATTCTTAGAGGCGAATGCAGCATTCAAGGCAATGGTAGGGCTAAGCGAAGAGCAATTTATCGGCAAAAGCGTCTCGGCAGCACTGCCA
>JAKIZN010000004.1 GCA_022708005.1 Bacteroidota bacterium
ATAGAAGTAATTTTCACTCCTCTATCGGAACGCTCTTTTAGCTGATATTTTTCGTTGGCGACAACTATTTTTAGCTTGCGAATAAATTCTCCTAACTTTATTTTGCTGTTGGGGATTCGCTCGGAATTTATCGCAGCCATCTCATCAACTAAATCTATAAATTTATTCAGCGCTGCAACATCTTTCTCTATTTCTTCGGCAAGCCTATAGTATTCAATATTGCCTAAATTACCGTGCGACTTTTTAATATCGGCATATTGACTAGTTATAGTTTCTTTAATTTTAAATTTTTCTAATACTTCGACCTTAATTAGTTGGCTAATTTCGTTTGGCTTGAGCTCTTCATTACTAAACGTAATAGCGTCAGTTATTTTATTGAAATCATTTAATGCTTTATCGAGCGATTTCAGGCTCGCTTCCATAGCAGCCAAAGCGGCGTCATCTTCTTCATAAGATTTGGATTGTTCAAGACTACTTTTTAAGAAATCTATCCTTGCTTTTAGAATGTCTTCCCAAGCTGCTTGACCGCGGCGGCGAGTGCCACCGATGATTCTGAGCTTTTTGGCAACGCTCACTAAATTGGGCACATCTATATCATTATCGCCCCAGTGCTTAATGTAAGAACTTTGTATCATCTTGAATACATCAGCTTTGCGATAACCGTCAATCACAACGTCAAAAATACTTAAAATCGCCGTAACAAGCTGCGAATTAGATAAGTTATATCTATCGGATACAAAGCATGGAATTTTATAGAGTGCAAACATTTCCCTAAATAGTGAAGTATATTGGCTTGGAGTTCGCATACATACGCAAATATCCTGCTGCTGCACTTTGCAATCTTTTATTTTATATCGCACTAATTTTGCAATCGACCTAACTTCATCAACTATATTTTCAGCCTCGATGATTTTTACGCAACTCTCGAAAGATTCGTTGCGAATTTCCTTTTCGGTATTAAAGAGCCAGCGCCGCAAGTATTGGGAAGGTAATAGATTTACGTCATCTTTTGAATTTGGCTCGGCAAAGTTAGTATCTTCGAGAACAGTTCTATTATTAAAGCCTTGTTTAATCAGCAGTTCTGTTACTGCCCGCAAATTTCCAAATAGAGGTCCATTGAACTCTGTATAATCAAGGTTAATCGCAAATGGAAATTTACTTTTTGCGAAATAGGCAAGAAATTCGATTTCAGGCACTTTGAATTCCGAAAATCCGTGCAGTAGGATAATTGGCTCGCCGTCGATAGCCTTATCGATAGGCAGGTTTTCATCTACGCTGCCGCTTGGAAATAGTTGAGATTCCTGCGAATTAGCATCATCACTTACTGTCGATAGCATTTTTTGCTTCAAATTGATAAAAATTTGCGGACTATCTAAAAATTCGCTGCCGAGCAATTTTTGATAATTTTCGTAAATTTTCGCGATATCCTCCAATCGGAGAGGATCCTTCACGCCTCCCTCATTCGTATCTATACGCTTTTGCGGAACATAATGCTCTAAATCTTTATAGAGGTCTTTGGGCATTATGCCGTCTTTCTTTATGCCCAATATAGTATCCGAAATTTTTTTGATTAAGCTATATGAAATATTTTGGGATTCATTAGCAAAAAATTTTAAGTCCGACTTTTTCATAGCCTCTTCCATCAGCGAATATAAGAAAGCATCAGATATGTTTCTACCCGCTTCGCTACCAAACACTCTTTGATAGCACATTTGGGCAAATTTCTGCAACGTGTATATACGCGGCTTTTGGCAAGGTTGCTTGTGCTTTCTGAAATATTTTGAAATGAAATCTTTTGGGAGCTTTTTCGCCATTCGCTCTGTTGGCACAATAAGTATCATCTTTTCTGGTGATTTTCGCTCTATGCAATATTCCATCAAAGCCTCGTCGGAGAAAGGCATATTTTTGATGTCGAATCTGCCGTTGTATATCAATTGGGGCATATCGTCTTACTCTTGCGTACCATATAAAAATTGCAAAATAAGAAATTTTTATGATTTAATATTAGTTAAAGGCAAAATAAAAATAAGCGTAACCTTCCGCAGCTATCCGCCACCCAACGCTGTAACTATTTTTTCGTAAGTTCGTTAATATATTTAACGGGTGTATAGTATAAACTATTGCATTTCTACAATTTTTGAAGTAAATTTATATTTTGAATTTGAGCAAAATTAATCGGAGTAAGAAAAATGAAAGGAAAGTTGGTTTTAACGTTGCTGCTGTTCTTGTCATTTGCAGTTTATTACACGCAAGCGCAAGAAACAAAGAAAGTGCCAAAAGGCTGGGAGCATTATAAAGAGCAATACGAAGACGATTACACCGAGCCTTTTGAAGATGTATGGAATGCAGTGTTAGTTTCCCTGCAAGATATGGGCTGCCAAACCCAAACTAAAACAACAAGAGTTAGCGATGAAGGGCTGTTCAAAGGAGTAGTTCATTCGGATATGTGTATATTCACAGCTGGGGATTCTACTTTCAGAGTTTTGAACACGTATAGTTTGGATATGCCGTTTGTTCGCGGTGGCAGGTGGGACAACGGTCGAATGCAATATAAATTTGTTATACAAGAGAAAGACGAAGGGCATGTGCATCTTATCATGAAAACTGAAATGAGCGGAGTAGAGAGCGGCATCACAGAAAAAGTTCTTTTTTGGCGGTCTAATGGTCTATTGGAAATCGAAATGCTCAAGCGCGTGCGAGATAATATAGGCAAAAAGCCAATAGAAGAATAAAGCCGTTAGGTAATTGCATATAACCCAAATAATGCAGAAGAAACAATCGCCTATTCGCTGTTCTCCAGCTGTCCTACACCTTCGAGGTGTAGGACAGCTGAAAATCTAATTATGCGAAAAATCTAATTTTTGAATACTATGGTTTGCTTGATTAGCTCGCCAGAAATAGCTAAAGTATGTTCCTCGATAGTTAGATTTTGCTTTCCAGACTGTCTCGCCGCTTCGACTGCTATATGGCTCAGCCCTCCGCAACAAGGCACTTGCACCCTAACAATAGTAACTTTTGGAATATTATTCGCGGCAAAAATTGCTGTAAGTTTAGGAATATATGGCTCGGTTCTGTCTAATTTGGGGCAAGCCACAATGACACTTCTGCCCTTGATGTAATCCTCATGAACATTAGCATTAACTATCGGTCCGCAAGTGGACATAATAATCAGCTCTTTATTATTAAAGAACGAAGCGGAAGGATTGACAAGGTGCAACTGAACGGGCCATTGCTCTAACTCCGACGGCATTCTTACGCTTGTTTCAAGTTTCGGTTTTTCTTCCCGCTTAATTTCCCTAGCAAGTGTGCCCGGGCAGGCACTAACCACTCTCAGTGGCTCGTTGTCTAAATTTATTTCTATTCCTCTTGCTTTGAGTATGTCCATTGCTTCGTTTAAATATCCTATTTCATTGTGGTCTTTCAAATGTTTTAGGTGGGCAACCACAACGCTTCTGGGCTTTTTGAGCATAGATTCCATAACAAGTGCTTCATTATACGGCTCTGCTTCACGCTCTATTACTTTTATAGCGCCCTCGGGGCAATCGCCAATGCAAGCGCCAAGCCCATCACAAAATAAATCGCTTATTAATCTAGCTTTGCCATCAATTATTTGAATGGCTCCCTCGTGGCAAGCTGGCACGCAAAGCCCGCACCCGTTGCACTTTTCTTCGTCAATTTCAATTACTTTTCTTATCATATCATCACTTATTATTTTTCAGATAAATTAGTCTGCTTAATCACTAAAAAGACGCATAAACGCCGTAATTGTTTTTAGCTATTTCATAGATATAAAAACAAAAGAACTGCTGTAAGCAATATCATAATCCCGCAGCAGTCCTATATATTTTCGTGTTTTCCTATATCACATCAAATCCACAGAAAGGCTGCAACACTTTTGGCACATTGACATGCCCATCTTCGCGAAGATTATTTTCTAAAATTGCCACCATAATTCGAGAAGTGGCAAGGGCGCTGCCATTCAAGGTATGGACAAATTCTGGCTTAGCATCTGGTGTGCGTCTAAATCTGATTTGTGCGCGGCGAGCTTGGAAGTCTGCGAAGTTAGAGCAACTCGATACTTCTAACCATTTTTCTTCACCCGAAGCCCAAGCTTCTAAGTCATAAGTTTTTGCACTCGAAAAACTTGTATCGCCAGTGCATAGCAATAGTACGCGGTATGGTAGTTCTAGCGACTGCAATATCGCTTCTGCTTCGCCAACTAATCCTTCGAGCCTATCGTATGAATCTTCCGGCTTTGTGAAATTTACTAATTCCACTTTGTTAAATTGATGCACTCTAAGAAATCCATGCACTTCTTTGCCGTAGCCTCCGGCTTCGCGGCGAAAGCAAGGAGAATAGCCCGTGTATTTCAGCGGCAAATCATCGCCTTTCAATATATCGCCGTTATGGAAATTGGTAAGCGGCACCTCTGCAGTTGGAATTAGGAACAAATCATCGATTTGGGCATGATACATATCTTCGCACATTTTGGGGAGCTGCCCAGTGCCAAACATAGAATTACGATTAACCACAAATGGTGGCATTAGCTCTGTATAATTATGATTATCTAAGTGGTAATTAAGCATAAAGTTAATTAATGCCCGCTCGAGCTTTGCACCCTTGCCCACATAGAAGGAAAATCCTGTGCCAGTTACTTTTGCACCGCGGTCAAAATCTATAATGCTCAGCTCTTTTGCTATTTGTATATGGTCTTTTTTTATTTTTTGTGGCTTGATTTCGCCCCAAGTGCGAACGGTTACATTGTCTTCGGCACTTTTTCCAATTGGAACGCTTGAATCTACCATATTTGGAATTCGGTGCATTATCTCTTCAATGCCGAGTTCGACTTTGCGAAGCTCATCATCAAGCTCTTTGATTTTATCGGAAACGCCCTTCATTTCTGCAATTTTATCATCTGCATTAGCCTTGCTTTTTTTGAGTTCGGCTATCTCTTTTGAAACTACATTTCTCAAATTCTTCAAAGATTCTACTTCTTGAATTATATTCCTGCGGCTCTCATCAAGGGCGGTAATTGCCGATACATCCGCTGATTCATTTTTGTTTGCAATGTTTTGCTTCACAAGTTCGATATTTTCACGAACAAATTTTAAATCGAGCATAGTTATTTTATTTATTTGTTCAACATTTATACAAAATTATGCAATTTTCGCTATATAGAATTGAAAATATTTTAGCTTAATTGAAAATCTTATTAAGCGCCGCCGCTATTTTTGTATTAAATATAGTCGAAAGGGCAATGCCTATTGCATCTGCTATAAAATCATAAATAGACGCCGTTCGTCCCGGCACAAAACTTTGGTGCCATTCGTCAGACGCAGCAAAAAGTAGCCCCACAACTATCGCTATCAATATAGTTTTGCCCTTACTTAACTTGAAATTACCGTTAATGAAAATTAAAAGAAATATTCCATAAAAAAAATACGCTATCAAATGCAATAGTTTATCGGTATTCCATAAGCCCAAATCAGGCAATTGAATATCCTGCCTGCTCGAAGCGATTATAATCGCAACGGAAGCTAATAGTATGGGAAGGCTTGTCAGCACTCTAACTTTCATTGCGAGCTGCCTTGATAGCTTTGCCTATATAGCCAATAAGTTTGCTTGCCGATAGGCTTTCGGGCGAATTTTCGCTAACGTAAATATCGGCAGCAAGTCCATGCAAAAATGTTGCCATCGCGGCTACATTGCTTAGCTTATCAGAATTTGTAGCCATCGCCGCAATCATTCCCGTTAGCACATCGCCACTGCCACCACTTGCGAGCCCTTGATTGCCCGACGTAGAATATAAAGTAATAGAGCCATCGGTAACCAAAGTTGTAGAACCCTTCAGCAATAGGCAAGCGCCACACTTCTGGGCAAATTTAGTTGCTATATTAAATCTATCTTTATTAATTTCCTCCACGCTCAAGTTAGTCATTTTTGCAAATTCGCCAATATGCGGCGTTAGAATAAAACGATTGCTAAGATTAACTGCACCTACTATCTTCAAGGCATCAGCATCTAATATAATTTTGCAATTAAGCTCTGATAATATTTTTTTTATTAGCTCAAACGTATCTTGGGAATTAGATAAACCCGGTCCGATTGCGACCACATCGCACTTTTTAAGCTCTATTAGTATTTTATCTAAGTTGTTAGAAGAAATGCATCCATCATCATTTTTACTTAAAATATGAGGAATAACCTCTGGCATTAGCGCAGGGTGCATCGTAGTTGTAAATAAATGGACTAGCCCAGCGCCAGAGGCAACTGCGGCATTTGCCGACAGCGCCGCAGCACCGGGAAATTGCTCCGAACCTGCAATAATTCCTATGCGCCCGCAATCAAATTTGCTAACCGATGCATGCTTTTGGGGTAAAATCCACGCAATATCTTTGCCTTCAATTTCCCACTCGGATATATCGCTAAAGTAAGAATCATCGCCAAGCCCCAGATTTCCAACTTCTACTTCGCCAATAATATTTCGCAGGTTTTTATTCAAAAAAGCCCGTTTATTTGCAAGCATAGTTATAGTCAAATCAGCCGCAAAAACATTGCTGTGGAACGCTCCGTTAGTAGCGCATAAACCAGTCGGCACATCGATAGCAATTTTAATAGCATTGGCTCGATTTGCCCTTGCAAGCAGAGGAACAACCAAGCCTCGCAGATTTTCGCTTCCTCCGACGCCAATAAGAGCATCAATAATGCAATCAAAGTTGAAATTAAGTTCGGCAATTTCTCCTTCGGAATGCACATGAGTAATAGCCACTTTATTATTCTCGGCAAACTTATAATTTGTGCGGGTTTCGGCAGACATTTTCGCTGTATCGCCAATGAAATAAATTGTGCATTTTGCCACGCCAGCGAAGTGCCTCGCAATCGCGAAACCGTCCCCGCCATTATTTCCAACCCCACAAAGAATTAATATATTTTGCAGCGTCGGGTATTTTTCCCTGATAATTTCAAAAGATGACCTCGCGGCGTTTTCCATCATCAGCAATCCAGACGACTGCTCGTACTTTTCTATAAGCAACGCATCAACTAACTTAGCAGTTTGCGCTGATAAAATCGGCTTCATATTGCTCTGCCCTTAAATAGTTTTTAATGCAAATTAAGGAAAATTGTCGCAGTTTCAAAAATTATTTTTAGATTAAATTTTCGGAGCTGCTTATTAAAGTATTGCTTTTATTTCAATTACTTCCATTTATGTTGTTCTCTGAAATGTTTATGAATATTAATCGAAAATTCATTGATTTTTGATTTTCATTGTATTATATTGCATTGATACTAATTTCAATCGATAAATATTAATTTTAATTGATAATTATGAATCCAAAAATATTAATTGTAGAAGATAACGAAATTGTTGCAGAGCAAATATATTTTTTTCTTAAACGATATAATTACGAGTGCTTCACTGTCGATACTGGCGAAGCTGCTCTTACAGAAGGGATTAGCTATTATCCCGACTTAATTCTTATGGATATAAGGCTAGCAGGAAAAATAGACGGCATAGAAACTGCCCGCAGAATCAAAGAAATTCGGGATTTGCCAATAATTTTCTTGACATCGCACACAGAACCAGAGGTGATAGAGCGAGCCGTCCTTGCTGACCCAGATGGATTTTTGCCTAAGAGTACTTCCCATTCTGATTTAAAGGTTCAAATCGATTATACTTTGACAAAGCACGCTAAACTGAAGCAACAAGCCGATAGACTGAAAATTTTAGAAAATAGCACAAAAATATATGAAGCTATTTTTAATTCTTCTCGTGACGCTATATTTTTCATTAGCGAAAGTATGGACGTGCTTTATTGGAATCCTGCTGCAGAGCGAATCTTCGGCTATAGCATCGATAGAGCTGTGGGGCAGAAAATCAGCGATTTGATTATAACTGACGAAGATAAAAATAATTTTGATGCAGATTTTCAAAATTGGATAAGCCTTCGCGAGCAACAGCCATTATATTACAACTTAACGCCTACTCTGCGGGACAAGAGTGGCAGAGAATTTCCAGCAGAGCTAATATTAGGAATTGTAGAAGACGAGACTAAGTTATTCGTGTGTGGTTTTGCCCGCGACATAACAGAAAGAGTCGTCGCCGAAGAAGAAATGTCGAAAATGATAGAGGAAATGCAGATTGCGAGAGAAAATGCCGAACAACTCGCAAACGAAGCAATAACTTTGAACTCTAAGCTATATGAGTCGAAAGAGATACTAAAGAACTTAAATGCGAGCAAAGATAAGTTCTTCTCTATAATAGCTCATGACTTAAAAGGACCATTCCAAGGATTATTGGGTTATACAAAAATTCTGGCGCAAGACCTCAGTTCGCTAACAAATCAAGAAATCGAAGAGTTGGGAAGTAGCTTGCACCAATCAGCAAGCCAATTATTTAAGCTGCTCGAAAACTTATTAAGTTGGTCGAGAATACAAAGGGGCGTTATGGAATGCGAGGCAGCGAATCTCAATTTTTCGCTACTTGCCGAGCAAGTTACAAATATTGCCAAATTAAGGTCTAGCCAGAAAAATATAACGCTAATCAATAATGTACCAAATGATTTTTACGTTTTAGCAGACGTGAATATGCTCAACACTGTTTTGAGAAATTTGATGTCTAATGCAGTTAAATTCACTCGCAAAGATGGCACTATCGAGATTTCCGCAAAGTACGAAAGCCCAGATGTTGCCAAAATTGAAGTTGCCGATAATGGAGTTGGCATGGACGATGAGTGCTTGCAGCAGATTTTTAAAATCGACTCATACCACAGCAAACCGGGCACAGAGAACGAACAAGGCACAGGGCTTGGGCTGATTCTCTGCAAAGAGCTAGTAGAAAAAAATAACGGCACAATCACAGTTAAAAGTAAAGTTGGCGAAGGAACTACATTTTCAATCCTGCTCCCTGCTGGAACGGCAGAAAGCCAATGAATAGCGAATTAAAATATAGCAAAATAAAGCAGTTAGAAATAAAATCTACACTTATTGCACAAAGTCAATTGGCGGGCGCCTATAAGTCTGCATTCAAGGGCGTGGGACTAGATTACTCCCAATCGAGAGTGTTCGAAGAAGGCGATGATTATCGCCGAATAGATAGCCGATTGACCGCAAGAAATCATCAAATTTACACTAAGACTTTCGATGAAGAAAGGTTGCTGAATGTCATACTGCTCGTTGACGTTAGCGGTTCGATGCAGTGCGGGAACGCTGGCAGCTCCAACGCTGAACTGTCGGCGGAAGCCGCGGCTATAATTGCTGGTGCCGCACATTTTAATGGCGATAAAGTTGGGTTTATTACCTTTGACGAAAGTATTATTGATGCTACCCCGCCATCGCAAAGAATTGATAATATCCCCAAGATGCTTAAACATATATTAGACGCAAATAGCAATGGCAGCACAAATATTGCCGTTGCATTGCAAAAATTGCTCTACATAATTCAAGAAAGAGCAATCGTTTTTATTTTATCAGATTTTCAATCTCAAAATTTCAAAAAAGAACTCGCTGTAGCTTCAAAAAAATTTGATATTATTTTGCTACATTTGCGCGAGAGCATAGAAGTTGATAGCTCTATGAGCGGATTTGTTAATTTCATAGACTCGGAAACTAAAAGCCGCAAAGTGGCGCATTTAGGGAAGAATTTTGAATACCGCGACGCTCGCGGCGAACTTGAAATGATTTCAAAAGAACTAAATATAGATTTAGTGAGCTTTTCCACTGCCGATGAACTTATAGCAAATCTTATAAATTTAATGAATGAGCGAACAAGGCGAAAAGTTTAATCGAAATAATGCATGAGAAGCTTTTCTATTACCTATTAGCTGTTCTCCAGATGTCCTACACCTTCGAGGTGTAGGACATCTTAAAGCCTAACCTTTCCTTACGAATAGACAATCAGTTAGAGTTTCTATTGAATTATTGAGGGTTAATCGAAGGCGGATAAAATAGACATAGCCGCGATTAAAGCAGTTTCTGCCCGCAATCGCCGAGTTCCTAAAGCCCATTTTATGATATTAATTTCCTCAAATTTTTTATGCTCGTGGCTTGAAAATCCGCCCTCTGGTCCGACTATAAGCAGAACTCTATTGCCTAATTCGGCTGCACTTGGCTGGCTGCCGTTTTCATCTGCTAAAATTATGCTGTCGTAACCTTGTGAATTATTTAGCAAATCTATAAATTTAACTGGTTCAGTAATTTCTGGCAATTTCGCCCTTTTGCATTGCTTGATGCTGGCTATAGCTTTTGAGTGCAGCCTTTCAAGCGAAAGTTTGCTTTTTACAGCAAACTCGGAAATTAGTGGAATAAATTGGCTAGCCCCAAGCTCGATAGACTTTTCCAATGCAAACTCAAATCTATTTCTATCATCGAGCATACCCAACGCAACCGCTATATGCCTATTGGCTTCGCCTGAGTTCGGGTAGCTTTCTATAGCCGTGCCATAAAATTGATTTTTGCCAGCTCTTTCTATCAATAATTTGCAAATTAGCCCTTTTCCGTTGCTTGCTAATATGTAATTGCCTGAATCTATACGCAAAGCTTTCAAGTGCCGCGATTCCGCATCTGGTATCTCAAACTTGCCCGAAAGCATTTCTAAACGCTCGATGTATATGCACTCCATAGCTTGCTTACCAGCTCCCGCCTAATTTGATTTTCATCTCGAAATCTTTTGTCTCTTGTATCTGTGTTGTAATGCTCATACTTGCGGAACGGCTAATTTGAAAAATAATATCATTCAATGCTTTAGAGCTAACGGCAATAGGCACTTCAAAGCTAACTTCTAAATTCGATAAATCATAAATATTTCCGCCCACAGTCCAATTGCCCACTCCTAATATTGTTCCCGAAAAGTTGACTTGCGCTTTTTCGAGCCCTTCGCCTTGAAATTTCACATCAGCACTTTGCACAACTCCAGTGCCTAATAGCAAGTCCGTTAGCGACTTGGAGGCTAATTGCGATATTCCCATATTAAACCCTTCGCCCACCAAATTTGTTGAGCCAGACGAAGAGCCAAGGCTGCTCTTGGTTTTGCCAGTTGCCAATAAAATAAATGCGTCTTCCTCTATTTTTTTAGGGTCTCCGATTGGCGGATTGCCGTTAAGCAAATAGCTCAGCTTTATGCTTGGCTTCTCTTTTGTGCCAGTTACGTAGACGTAAACTGTGTAATAATTGGTGGTGCTTTCGTCGGTAAAGTTGCCGTCATATTTTGCTTCAAGGTCGAGCGTGGGATTATCTATAGCGCCAGTTGGGAAGGAAATCATTCCTTTGGTTTCCATAATCCTAAATATTTTCAGCGTGGAGCCTTCTTTTAATTCTAATTCTCCGCTGTAAATTTTTGGAGCATCTATATTTCTATATTTAACATAGCGCATAGGAATGCTCGGATCGCGAGTGCCAATTTTCGCATAAACTTCCCCCAGCGCTCCCATATCGAACAGCACAGAGAAGTTTTTGATTTTTATACTTAGATCGTAATTTATCAAGTCCGCAAAGTTTGTTGTATTATCCGATGCCGCATTGCTGATGTGCTGTGTGGTATCCTTTTGCGATGATAGTTTATAAACTTTAGTTTTATTTTTCACTTCATAAGTAAAAGTGGTACGCACCATTTGTTGATTCTGCACTTCTGGCATTTTAAGTTCGGCGTTATATACAATCACGTCGCCTTCGAGATTAGGCTCTTGCATTGTGCCGAAAAATCTTATTGGACGGCTCTCTGTGCCTATAGCGAAGTAGCCATATAAGCCGGGCATCGGCTTTTGCGAAGCATCGCTAAGCACGAGTAATTTATTAGACTTAACGCTTATATCAATAAAATCTGGCGAATAATCTTTTAGCTTTATGAAGCCAGAAATTTCTGCCATTCCGTCTTTCAAATCCGACTGCATATTCTTTAAAACGGCTTCATCGATTTTTATAAGGTCATTGGAAATTGAAACAGATGCATTCGCCGTATAAGCAATATTTGTATTGTCTAACAAAAAAGAGGCATTTTTTATGTCTGCTTTGCCTTTATAATTTATATTGTCGGGCAAAGTGCCGTAAAGGTTTATGCGGCTTTCTAATAGCCCTTGCATTTTTGAAACATTTGGAACAAATGGCGAAACTATTTGCAGTGGGAAATCGCTGGCTATAACATCTATATCGAAAAGTTCAGTTTGACTAAACATAGCTCTGCTTGAATCTGTGCCAATATAAAATGGTAAGTTATTGATTTTAGCGTCGAATAGCTTTTTATTTCTCCTATTGCTATAAATATTCGCATACCCAGAAAATCGCCCGTCTCGATTTTGCAAATCAACAGACAGACTACCAATATTATAGCCATTGAAAAACATTTCGCTCGTTTTGCCTCGCAAATCGATTCGCGGATTTCTCAAATCGCCATTTACTACAACGTCAAAATTTTCTATCTCGCCTTTTAGCGAATCTAATTGCTCGTTATTTACTATCTTTGCTATGTCTTCCGCGCGAAGTTTAGATAGTGAAATGCTGACAGACTGAGCAATGTCGTGGTCTATCAGCCCAGAAATAGAGAGTTGCTGGCTTTCTGATCCCACTAGATTGAAATTATCTATTTTGATAGTGTTTTCTTTCAAAAGCACTATAATTTGGGAAGGATTATGCCACCTGAAAAAATCATTATAATTTAGCGACAGCGTGTCCATCGATAATTTAGCCAATGGCGTAGATATATCAAGCGAACCATTTGCTAATACGTCAATCATCTTGTTGATTTTAGCGCTAGCCGTGTATTTCAAAATTGAATTGTCAAACTGCAAATCAATAAAAGGCTTAGCAATGCTTACATCGTTGATTAAAATTCTCCGATTGCTACTTGCCGAAATGTCTATATGAGACAGTTCGGGAATTGAGTCTTGAAGAGCAATATTAAGTTTAGCCGCTAATTGCATAGCTCCTAACTTAAAGTCTAAATTCTCATGTTTCATAAAGAATCTTCTAATAAATAGAGAATCAATTGAAATATGGCTGTTTTCAGCGTCGGATGATATGCTAATTTCGCCCACCAAATTCGTTGATATGTCAATATCTTTGATAAAAGTAGCTACTGGACTAAAATTTTTAAGCTCAAACTTTAGCGAACAATCAGCCTTGGGCAAAGCGATTTTCTTCTTTTTATCTGCGTGGGGCGATGCTTCGCTGTTTATCACATGGAAATAATCTGATACTTTTTTGCTTGCAAAATCTACAAAGAAATCTGCCTGCTCTGCAATGGAGTTCAGCAGCTCGGAAGGCGTGAAATTGCCACTTGCTTCAGCGGAGAAAAAACTACTGCGGAACGAGAGTGATTTCGGCATATTTTTCAAAAACGATATATCAGAATTAACATCGAATGGCATCATTATTTTATCATCAAAGCTCACTTCGCCGATTTTTGCGCCGATTTTTGCTGTCATATTGTCCAAATCGATACCTGCGCCATTAAGCTCAATTGAAGCGGACAAATTATAAGGCATATCCTTATTCTTCAATATAGATTTGAGATTAATATCTTTTAGCGACATATCGAGATTATACCGCGGGAAGTTCAAGTTAGAAATATCGGCGTAGCCCGTAAGCGAGATAGCAGAACGATTTTCTTCAACTGTCGTGCTGTCGCTCTGCAAATCGGCATGGGTGCCTATAGATTGTGCGATGAGCTTTTCTATTATCAAGCTATCTTTAGAGCTAACTCTGCCAACAAGCTCTAAACCGCTAACCGAATAGTTCATAAAAGAAGATTGCTGCAAGCCAATATCAAAAGTGGCATTAATGCCGTCAATATCCACTCCGCTACCGCTGATTTTAATTTTTCCATTCAATTTACTTGCTAAATCACTGTTTGGCACAAATTTTTGCAGATTTATTTTATTTGCCGCTATATCGATTTTATATTGAAGCAAGTTATGAAAGCCGATTTCGGCTGTGCCATCAATATTTCCGCCGCCTGTTTCGATATCCATAGTTGCCGCGATATTTTTTGTATCGCCTTCGACTTGCATTTTTTTGAGTTTTGCAAACCCAAACTGAGGAATAGAGTTATTGCTTAGAAATGGCAGAGCGCTGAGCAAATCGCTGCGTTGCACTTCGCTACCGTCCAAAGCCACATTGTAATACGCATTGTGCAAGAGATGTTTCAATTTGCCATTAATACTAACTTTCGATTTATCAAATGTCGCTTCAAACATCTCGATATTCATTTCCCCGAGAGTGCCGTTTGCGAGCAATTTTATGTTATACAAGCCTTCAATTTTTATCGGTATTTGTGCGAAACGTTCCGCCAAGCTATTGGAGTAGTTTTCTAAGTTTGCTCTGACATTGAAAACAGCCTTTTCGATGGCGCCGTTTGCTTGGTGTGCGAACACGTTGTAGTTAGTTAGCCCGGCTTCTAATATGCCAGTAGCTCCATTTACCGATAGTATAGCTTCTTTTATAGCGGCACCCTTTGTGGTTAGCTCGGCTTTCCCTTTGAAAAACTCAAGATTTATTCCAGAAGTTTTGTCGTAAAGCCTTACTTTTTTTATATCTGCTGTGAAATTATTTGTTAAAAGATTGGCGTTAGCGTTTAGCTCTGCGTCTAATTTGTGAAATTGCATTTTCGATGGGTTGAACTCTCCGCGAGGTCTTTGCTCGGCAAGCGAATCTATCATATAAAAAAGCCCATCTTTGATGCGTAAGTTTCTCACTCTGATAGTCAAATCTGTAGGTTCATCTGAATGTGGCGTGTTGCTCGGCGGAGCTATTCTATTGTAATTCCAAGTGGAATCGCTTATCCTTCTGAGCAATTTTATATGAGGCTCGTTGAGTACAATTTTATTGACTTGAATTTTATTTCTGAGCAAAGGCTCAAGCGATAAATCCGCAAATATACTATTGACCGCCGCAAGAGTATCGCCACCTGTTATGAGCTTCACCTTGTCTAACTTAATGCCACCAAAGCCAATTAAGTGTATATCTTCTATCTCAATTTTAGCGGTAAGCTGAGTATTTACTATCCCAACAATTTGAGATATAACTGCCTGCCTAAATGATGTATTGAATGCCAGAAAAGTAATAAAAATCGAAACAAGCAAAAGAATTGCAAGCAGTACCAACGACAGCCAGCCGAAAAATCGCAATACTTTATTCCGCTTTTTAGTTTTCATTAAAATCGATGTTTTTATAAAATTTACTTGATTGTAAAATTATTTTTATTTAACTTTATTAATATAAGAATTTGTATTTTTAATAATATATCAAATTACTTAATTTTTTAGTTCTATAAAAGAACAATATTACATTAAAATATTTGTAGGGGCAATTTGAAAAAGTTTTTACTGCGGTCATTTAGATTCAAATTAGTTGGCATATATAGTGTTTTCATTATTTTGTCCTTCTTAGCTTTTTCGCATTGGATTCTTGTTGCCACAAAAGATTGGTTCTACGAAGGAGTAGACAATGCTTTATTGCA
>JAKIZN010000231.1 GCA_022708005.1 Bacteroidota bacterium
GTTCATGAAATGCTAAAAGATGGAACTCTAATATATAATCATACTGCGTAAGGTAATTAATTATGTCATCGTTTTCTGCTTTAGAACTCGGCAAACGAGCCTTATTGGCTCAACGCTTCGGGATAGAGGTTACGAGCAATAATATTGCTAACGTAAATACCGCTGGCTATTCGCGACGCTCTGCCATTTTGAGCGAGACTTCCCCACAATTCAGAGATGGGCAGTTTATCGGAACTGGAGCTATGGCAGACAAACTTCGCACTTTCAGAGAGGATTTTTTCGATAGAGAATTGCGTTCTACCCTATCCCGAAGAGCGTCTTACGAAAACGATGAACAGATATTTCAACGCATAGAAGCTATTCTCGCCGAGCCAAGCAAATACGCTATCGGAGAAGATGTTACAGAATTTCTCGCTGCTTTCGAATCCTTAGCGCTGAAACCCGAAGACGCCGGGCTCAGGAATACAATTCTTGGCAAGGCACAAACCTTAGTCGAAAAACTTAACCGCACTTCCACTCAGCTAACCGAAGCGCGAAACGAAGTCGGGGTTAATATTACCAATAACATCAACCAAGCCAATAGGCTAATTGCAGAAATAGCTGCCCTCAATAAGAATATAGCAAACACAAAATCACAAGCGCAAAATGAATCGCAAACTTACGTAGATCAGCGAGCATTGAAACTCGAAGAGCTATCACAAATTGCCGGCGTTAATGTTACATTTGAGCAGGACGGCTCGACAAATGTATTTTTAAATGGAATGAATTTGATAACCGGCGCTAGCTATTCTACAATTAGATTATCGGAAAGCATCAATCCCGCGACAAGCGAGCGAACAGTTGGCATAGAGCTATACGACGCAAGCAAAGATTTATCTACAAGGCTAAATCCACAATCTGGCACGCTGGCTTCTAACATCAAGCATTACAATGAAACATTAGACCCAAACGACAGCACTGGCTTTTCGGTCTTCAAGCAATTGGACGATTACGTTAATGAATTGGCTCAAAGGATAAACCAAATTGTCGTCGGTGGATATGGGCTAAACGATACGAGTGGTAGCCCGCCCGGCAGATTATTTTTTGAACCAGCCGCAGGCAAAATAACCGCGGCAAATATCAAAATATCCAATGATATTAAAGATTCGCCAAAGGATTTGCCCTTTTCAAAATTTGCAGGCGAGCCCGGCAATGCTGAATTAGCGTTAGCCATAGGAAGATTAGCACAAGATGCTCAATTTTTGAACGGACAAAAGCCAAGCGATTTTTATTCCGCATATATTGGCAAAATCGGCACTTTAAGCCAAGAGGCTACCAACGGCAAAGACACAACAAGGCTTGTAGCCGAGCAGCTTTCTAATCAACGCGAATCTATAATTGGGGTTAATACCGACGAAGAAGCTGTAAATTTAATCAAATTTCAAAAGGCTTTTGAGGCATCTTCGAGAATTATCAATGTTACTAACGACTTATTAGCAGTCATTGTTAATTTAGGCAGATAATGCTTTTGGAGGGCAATCATGAGAATTTCTAACGGACTCACGGTAAATACATATCTTAGAAATCTTGAGAATATTTCTAATGAAAAGTACAAAAACGAGATTCGCTCCTCGACGGGCAAGAATATTGTCAATCTGAGCGATGCACCAGAAAAGCTCGTGAAAGTCAAAAATATGGATTACGCAATCGCCGAAAACGACAATTATCGTTATATTATCGACCAATCGACTCGCGAGCTTGCGGCGACAGAGGACAGGCTACAAGCTATTTCGTATAAAATTGCAGAAATTCGCCAGCAGGCTATAGATTCAACCCATGCTGGAAGCTCTGGAAACTCATACTCCGTCGGCGTTTATATAAAAGGCTTAATTGAAGATATATTAAAAGATGCTAATTCGGATTTCAATGGAAAACTCCTATTTTCTGGAACAAAGACCACCAGCGATTCCATCGTTCCGACGCCTCCGCAAACTAATTCTTTGCCTTTTGAAATGATTTTAGGCTCGCCCACTGCCGATAATCCATCTGGTATGCAAATAGTTTTCAAAGGCAATTTCAAAGATAGAATTATCAATAAAGATTCTAAAACTACTGAAATTGTAAATGTTACTGCCGATAAAATGTTCGGCGAAGAAGGCTCTGAATTTTTTAATGACATCATTAAGATATATAATATTTTATCTTATAATGCTGACGGCACTACCCGGCAAATTGGAGACGCTCTTTCCAAAGATGAAATTAGCGAAATTGGCGTATATCAAGCCAAGCTCGCAGTTCATAACGAAAGCCTAAACAATTTGACGGCTCAAACTGCAATCCGCAGAGATAGAATGGAAAGCATCGCTATTCAAATGTCCGAAGAATCAATGCGATATAAAGAGATGAAGACTATTAACGAAGATACCGATTACGCAAAAACTACTATGGATTTAAGGCTCGGAGAAATCGCCTTGCAATACACCCTAAAAGTCGGTTCTAATCTCTTGCAAACCACTTTACTCGATTTTTTAAGATAAAAAATAGCATTGCTATCCAATAATTAAACTTGAATGTTGTCTTATATTTTTTGTGCTTTATATTGAGTTTAGCAATTTGATGAAGTCTAGTACATTAGTTGGTATAATACTCGGATTAGCAGCTATTTTCGGAGCTTACTTCTGGGAAGGCGGAAGCAGCGATACCTTATTTATGCTCCCCGCTATGTTAATAGTGTTCGGTGGAACTTTATCGGCTGGGCTCGCTGGCAGTTCTTGGGAAGTTTTCAAAAATATACCTTCGGTTTTGAAAGCCGCATTTTTTCCTAAAAAATACCAAATAGATAAAATCATCAATCAAATAGTAATGTTTGCAGGCATAGCTCGCCGCGAAGGCATACTTTCACTTGAAAACGAGGTAGATAGAGTTGAACATCCATATATGACAAAGTTATTCAGAACTTGTATCGACGGAGCCGACCAAGAAACGCTAATGCAAGTTTATGAAGCCGAACTCAACTCGCTATCAGAAAGACACAACACCTACATCACATTATTCAACAAACTTGGCGGCTATTCCCCGACTATGGGTATTATCGGTACAGTTATGGGGCTTATCCATACTCTTGCATCTGCCGGCAACGACCCAAATGTCTTAATTCATCACATAGCTTCGGCATTTATCGCTACTATGTGGGGTATTTTAATGGCTAATTTAGTTTGGTTGCCGATAGCCGATAAGCTGCAATCGTTACATAATAAAGAGATTTATCTCCTATCCGTTATATTCGATGGAGTTAGGTCTGTTCAAACAGGCGAAGTGCCAGCTGCCACACAAGGCAAGCTCGCAAGCGCTTATCCGTTAGCCAAGCAACCGCAGTTTATGAGCACAAGAGTTAGTCAAATCAGCGATATGCAAACTAACCATACTCCTTCTAGC
>JAKIZN010000232.1 GCA_022708005.1 Bacteroidota bacterium
AGCCCAGTAACTTTTTTGCAAGTATATGCAATTTCATTGCCGTCGGGCGACCACGCTAATTCTTCTGCACCCCCGAACGGCTTAAGCGGCGTGTCGTATCTTTCATTTGGCATAATATCTACTGGCTCGCCGCCTGCAATCGACATATAAAAAACATGCGAATAATTTTCATCTTCCCACTCGTCCCAATGTCTCACTGGCAAGCTCTCGTATATCCTTATTTTAGCTTTATTATATTTCGGATATTTCTCGGTAGGCGTTTTATCGATTTTTACATCGGCGGTAAACATAAAATGCCTGCCATCTGGGGAAATCGATAGATTAGCAACCCCGCCCGGGACATCGGTAATCCTCTTGGGCGTGCCTTTTGGAAAGTCCATAACCCATACTTGCGGACTGCCGTCTTTGGTAGAAATATATGCAAGCAACATTCCAGCAGGCGAAAATACTGGATTGAAATCTGCTGCGTTGTCATTAGTTAGGCGAATCGTTTGCTTGCCGTCGATAGAAACAGCGTATAAATCATTATAGATTTTGTTGTCTTGCAGCGATGGAATGCCAAGCACATAGACTATCCAATTCCCGTCTGGCGACACCGCTATTTCGCTCACGCGCTTCAGCGTATAAAGGTCTTCTGCGGTGAAAGTTTTCTGAGAAAATAGGTTGTTTTGGCATAGCATCGAAACAAGTGCGATGCAAATTACAAGTAACTTTTTCATAAAAAAACCATTCTGATTATGAATTAAAAATTTTATAAAATTAAGAATTGTAGCCGAGAATATCAAGAAAACAATATAATTAGCAAAGGAATATCTACATAACTCAATATCAATCATGATTTCGATGCACTCTAAATTGCGCAAAAACAAGTATTTACGCTTTGGGCAATTTTAGATGTAATATTAAAAATACAGGCATAAATATTTCTAATTTTATCTGCAAAATTTATAATAAAATACAACAATCTTTTGAAATATGCTACGTGTATATATTTGGATTTAAAATTTACGCTCTGGTAAAGAGCAATCTTGTTAACGCTATTACAGTGAGGTTGTTATGCAGACAAAGGTAACATTCAGACATTTCAAGGGTACTCACCCGGAATTGCACGACACGGCTATTGATTTATCAAAAAGTTTTAGCAAATATCATGAGGGAATTATTTCGACCAGCGTTGAGTTCATCAACGACACCACAAAAACAGTTGAATTTACTGTTCACTTGCAGGGATCCACTCTGAAAGCTACCGATAGCAGCGATGATTTCCACAAAAGTTTAAGCAATGCAGGAGACAAAATCGTAAGGCAAATCCAAAAGTATAAAACTAAGCATTTAGCTTCGAGAACCGAAAATTTATCATAGTATATTCGTAAGAATTATCATATATTTTAAAACCAATACGAGCTGCTGCAATTCGGCAGCTCTTTTTTGTATAACGCTCTAATTTTTATATTTTGCAACTAAAATCAGTATAATTACGTATAAGTCATTATTTAAATACGTTGCGGAACTATTTGAAGTTTTTCACAAAAACATATTGGGACAAAAATCCGACGCTTTTTAGGGCTGTATTTATTTTGATAGCCTCGTTTTTCTTGCTTGTTAGCTTTTGGAATTTTGTCTCAACTACTACTATGCCCACCGACGAGAATTTATTTCAAGACCCAGTATCTAAATTCTATGTTTTGAAAGACACCAAAGCATTTATTATTAAAAATGGCAAGAAGCTCGCAGACTCTATTCATAAAGGCGATTTAATTTTAAAAATCAATGAAATAGCCGTTGATTCGGCAAACCAAGCAGCAGACCTTATATTTTCCTTGCCCGATAGCGCCACGATAAAACTCGAAGTCGCTTGCATGCATCGCAAAGAAATTAGAAATATCTACGCAAAGCGGGAAGACTTAGGCAATAAATTTTTTGCTAAGCTGAAGTCGGCGGTATTAGTAGTGGGCATAGCCGAAGACGGAGCATCAGATAGAGCGGGACTGAAAGTCGGCGATTTGATAACAAAAATCAATGGCAAAACTTTTAAAACAGCTATCGAAGCAGATATGATTATGCGAAATCTCGAAGCAAATAGCGAAATTGTCTATGAAATACTCCGCGACGCTCATATTTATAAAATATCTATCAGGCTTGCAAAATTCGGTATAACGTTCTCCTATTTGCTTTCATTTCTATCGGGATTACTTTTTATCGCAACCGGGCTGTTTTTCGGGCTGGCTCGACCGAACTTTTTCGCCGCGAGAATTATCGCTCTGGCTCTGCTGTTCGTTGGATTTTCCATCACAGGCAGAATGAACCCATCGTTCAGTTTATATCTATATTCAAGCCAATTTGTGATGGCTTTGACGGTAATAACAAATTTAGCTTTCTTATCTGGCGTATCGCTTTTTATTCATAGCACTTTATACTTCCCCGTAGAGAGAAGCGAACTATCTGGCAGACAAAACTGGATTTATATTCCTTACGCAATCGCGATTATCACAACAGCTACCACCGCATATATGATAATCAGCAAGCAAGTTTCGCCTGGGTTTTCGAGCTATCTTTCTTTGCTAACGATTTTGGGATTTATCGCAGTCGCCGTATTTGCTTCAATCAAATTGCGCGGGAGCGTCTCAAAAAATAACAGAAAAATTGGCAGAGCAATTATTTTCTCGCTATCTTTGAATTTAATCGCACTTTTCATAACCCAACTGATGCGAATTTTTAATTACAGCAGTCCGCTATTTGGCTATACGGGGCTGCTCATCATTCTTATTCCTATATCTTACATATATACCGTTGCAAGATATAGATTGCTCGATTTAGACTTAAGGCTCAGGAAAAATAACCAATATTTGCTTGTAACTTTCTCTTGGCGAGCGTTGCTGTTTTTCGCACTTTTTGCGTTTTTATGGGCAGCGTCGCATATATATTTGGAATTGCCTAATATCCACTTCACTGGAACATCTATCGAAGTACTTCAAAAGCCGCTTAAAGAGGAATATTTGAGCTTTTACAACACATCAATAAGCATAATTTTGACGCTTGCTTTTGCATATTTACTTTTAAATTTATATAGAATTGGCATCCGATATATCAATAAAAAATATTATCGCACTTCGTTTGACTATCGCAAAGCAAGCATAGATCTATCGCGAGTGATAGAATCCGATATAACTGTCGATAACTTTATAGAAACAATCTCCAATAAAATAAAATCGACAATTCACATTAATCGTGTGGGCATAATACTTTTCGGCGATAACGGAGATTTAATAAATTATCGCTTCAGCGAACTCCAAAATCAAAATTTTGCGGATAGCTTGAAAGTCAATAAAGAGCGGCTCTATGAGGTGATTAAGCATATTGCGGGCAGCTTCCGCGTGGAGTATTTTGATGATGAATTTAA
>JAKIZN010000233.1 GCA_022708005.1 Bacteroidota bacterium
TCCGTAGGAGTCGCATTGGGTTAGCATTATACGACTCCGTAGGAGTCGCATTGGTTTAGCATTATACGACTCCGTAGGAGTCGCATTGGTTTAGCATTATACGACTCCGTAGGAGTCGCATTGGGTTATGCAATCTTATTTTCTACAAACATCAAATCCCTTCGGGATTAAAATAATATCAAATAATGCATTAGCAACCTTTTGAGACAGCCCCATCTAAAACAAGCAATGGATTTTTTGCTCCTTATGAAACAGCTCACCTATAAAACTAACGGCTAATTTTCGCCGTTTATTCTTGCCCTAACTTTTTGCCAAGAGCCAGTTATAAGAAAGCTTTCATCGAAGAATGATACTATCTCGCAAAATCTTTTATACGGAACAGCAAAAGTAACTTTATCCTTTTCAATAGACGGTCTTGCGGAGATATCGAACATACCGATAATTGCATTTGGCTTGTTTGATTCTGCTTGAGCAAGTGGATATTGGACAATCGAATTGCAGCCAGAGCCAAATGGCGTGATGCTGCCAATCATATCGTCCCTATCGAAGCCTGCCAAAGTGAAAAGCGCAGATAGCACATCAGGATTAGCGTAAAAAATCACTATTTCAGGTTCATCGAGTTCGCTTAATTTATCCCACCGCTTGAAAACTATCCTGCTGGCTTTGGCTGGCTTCCAAGGCGCATTTTTCAAAAAGCCTTCCACAATTTCGGGAGTTCTTAAATATCGCTCGCCTTCAATTTCATCATTGCCACAAGATAGGAAATAGTTGAAATTTGGGCGTAGCTTATCGGTAAATCCCAAGTGCCTGCGTCCGCCTGCACAGCCAATTGCATCAGAATCAAACGATAGAGAAGTCCCATTGCGTACTTGCGATAATTGGTCTACAAAGCAGTTCCATTTCTCTGCCTTTGGCGATGCCTCGGCGCCGGCTGTCTCGTCGGAATAATAGAAAACTATTGGCAACTCTGCTTCGCCAAAATATTTTTTCCACTGTTCAATGAATTGATTCTTAAATTTAATATCCATAATTTTGCCTCATTTATGATTTAATGTTAAGCTACAAATTAACAATTTTTTCATAAAAATCATAAAAATAAAAGGCGACGAATAAAAAAATAAGTTGCGATTGCCTGCTAGTTAGACAATTTCGCCAATTACCTTTGGACTTTCCGATTTCGTAGCTTCGATAACTTTATCAGCATTCAGCTTATCCACGATAAGTATCATACCAATTCCGAGATTGAATACATATCGCATTTCTTCTTCTGCTACGTTGCCTACGCTTTGTATTAATTCAAAAATGGGTTGCCTTTCCCAACTATTCCAATCAATTTTCATTTCGAGCGGAGACTTAACAACCCTTGAAGTATTCCCGATTATACCGCCGCCGGTAATATGCGAAATACCGTTAATCAAGCCTTTTTCTACTAACGGATGCACTGCACCCAAATACGAACGATGCACTTTTAGTAATTCTTCGGCAATAGTCATCTCAAGCTCTGGCACATAGTCATCAACTTTGAACTTGTTGAGCAGCACGTTTCGAGCTAAAGAATAGCCGTTTGTGTGCAGTCCATTCGAGGATAAGCCAATCATCACATTGCCAGACTTTATATTGCTGCCATTTACAATTTTTGAGCGTTCCACTACCCCGACAATTGTTCCGCTCATATCATATTCGCCTTGATTGTAAATTGATGGCATTTCGGCAGTTTCGCCACCAATCAGCGCTGTGCCGTTTTCGCGGCATGCTTTGGCAAACCCGCTTATAACTTCTTCAGCTATAGCAGGTTGCAGTTTGCCAGTTGCGAAGTAGTCCAAAAAGAACAAAGGCTTTGCTCCGCAGGCTAAAATATCATCAACGCAATGGTTTACTAAGCATTGCCCTATGGTATTATGTTTATTGGCTGCGAACGCAATTTTGAGCTTTGTGCCAACTCCATCAGTGCTGGCAACGAGAACGGGCTCGCTGTATCCTTCGAACTTTGCAGAATACAAACCACCGAAATGCCCGATTTCCGATAGCACATTTTCGTTAAACGTTGATTTGACCAAAGGCTTTATCCTATCAACAGTCTCTTCGCCTGCTTCTATATCGACGCCTGCCGATTTGTATGTCTCGCTCATGTTTTTCCTAAATGATTGTTTTATAAAAACACAAAAATACAACAATTCGGCAATAGTTAAAAATATGACTTTTAATTAACTTGAATAATGAATTATTTGGATTTAAAAACTTATACCTAACAAAACACGCAGTTATTCGTTAAATTATACGAGAAAAATAGATTTTAATGTGAAAAATTGTTGATTTAGAAATAAATGGATATAAATCAACATAACATATATTAATTAGGATTTAGTCGGACAATTCAAAAGTATTATTGGGAGATGATAATGGATAAAATTCAAGGAAATGGTGAAATAATTTTATATCAAAGCGATGAAAATCGTCCTAAAATTCAAGTTATTCTTAAAAATGACAATATTTGGCTTTCTTTGAATCAATTGTCAGAGTTATTTCAAAAATCTAAATCCACAATAAGTGAACATATTTCTAACATATATCAGGAAAAAGAATTAACCCCAGATTCAACTGTTCGAAAATTCCGAACAGTTCAACAAGAGGGCGAGAGAACAGTTTCGAGGCAAATTGATTGTTACAATCTTGATATGATTATAGCTTTAGGTTATAGGGTTAGATCAACTCGTGGCACTCAATTTCGTATTTGGGCAACCGAGCGGCTTAAGGAATATCTCGTTAAAGGCTTTACGATGGATGACGAAAGATTGAAGGATGTAAAAAATATCGGCACTGATTACTTCGATGAAATGCTCGATAGGATTCGCGATATTCGTTCAAGTGAAAAGAGACTTTATCAAAAAATTCGAGATATTTATAAACTTGCTGTAGATTACGACCCAAAGTCTGAAGAAACGCTGGAGTTCTTCAAAATTGTTCAGAATAAACTTCATTTTGCAATTAGTGGCAAAACCGCCGCCGAACTTATTAGCGAACGAGCCGACGCTTCTAAAGATAATATGGGGCTTACGTCTTGGGCTGGCAGCAAAGTCCGTAAATCTGATATTACTATTGCCAAGAACTATTTAAACCAAGATGAACTAGATTCACTTAATAGGATTGTAAGTATGTATCTTGATTACGCTGAAGACCAAGCAAAACGCAGAAAGCAGATTTTTATGAAAGAATGGCGTGAAAAATTAGATACCTTCCTTAAGTTTAACGAAAGGGATATTCTCTTTAATGCTGGCAAAATTACCAAAGAGGTTGCAGATAGTTTGGCTTTGGAACAATATGAAATTTTTAATCGCAATAGGATGAAAAGAGAGGCAGAAGAAGAATCGCAAATTGATGATAAAGAGCTTGATATGT
>JAKIZN010000234.1 GCA_022708005.1 Bacteroidota bacterium
TGGCGTGGTAGTTTGGGGCGATGATGAATTTACAAGCGAAAAAGACGGCGCAAGCGAAGGCGAAGAGCTTATCGTTAAAGTTTGGAATAGCGAGAGCAGGAACATCGGCGAAGTAAGCCAAATCACGCTCAGCGATATGACAACTAATGCAAAAGAATACACATTACGTTACGAAACAGATGCCGTTTACTTCTTAAAGGGCAACGTAGAAGCTACTTCAAGCACACTGACTGTAACTCCGCAGCCCGCCACAACGGAAGTAATGTTGAATTTGGGCATAGTGAGCGAAGGCGAAGTTGAAGTTAAGCTATTCAATCAGGCAGGTCAATTGATGCTAACAGCGAGCGAATCAGCAGCAAACGGTATCATTAAACTAAACACAAGCGACTTGCCAAGCGGCGTATATCAAGCAATGATAAGTATTGATGGCAGCGTCCAGACGGCAAGAATAGTTGTGGTTAGGTAATTGGCTATCTACAAAGAACAAACTAAAGGGCGAACAGTGATGTTCGCCCTTTTTGTATTCAAGACATTCGCTTTTTTGAGTAGCTGTGTAACTCCGAGTTTTGTTACTGCTCGTCTGGGAAAAGTCTCGCCAAAGTAGCTTTGTCTGGCTTCGGAGTAAGCAAACTTACGATAATTAATGAGCCGACGGAAACTATTGCGGCTGGATATATGCTTGGGATTCCCCAAGGATTGCCACCTTCAATACATTCTGGACAAATAGCTGGTATAATAATATCGAGCAATATGACGCATAGCGTGCCTAATAAAATGCTTGATAAACCGCCAGCTTTTGTGGCTCTCTTCCACACTAATGCCGCAATCAGAGATGGAGTAATTGCCACCCCATAAATTGTGTAAGCAAAATATGCGTATTTGAGAACGGAAATATCCATTTTGAAATATGTCGGTATAAATATCATTAGGAATGCAACAAAGCCCAATATAACAATAAATACCTTTTGCAAAGCGACGATTTTTTTATCGTCAGCGTCTGGGTTTATCATTTTTTGGTATATGTCGCGAATAATATTGGTAGACGGGCTAAGCAAATAATTCATTCCAGTAGACAGCACCACAACCACCGAAGCAGCCAATAAAAGCAGCCCAACTGGCGGCGGAGTTAGCTGTTTAGCCGCTTGCAAAACTATCGACGCTGGGTCAAAAGTGCCAGACTGGTTCCAAAAATATGATGAAGCATAAATCGCGATAACCACAACCACTGTTTCAACCACTATTGTACCTACTATCCAAAGCGAAACAGCTTTTTTCGCGTCGGCTGGAGTTTTGGCGCTATAAAACTTTTGATACATGCTTTGCACACCTAACAGCAGCAGCATCGTTGCAAGGAAATACGAAAAACCCTTTAAAATCGGATATTTACCAAATTCTGATGAAAACATCTCAAAATGCGAAGCTGGCAAAACACTTTCTGGAGCAGCTAAGCCACCAGAAGCCGCTATCACAAATGGCACACTCACTAAGCACGCAATAACAATGATAATGCCATTTGGCAAGTCTGTATGGGCAACCGCTATCATACCGCCGAGAGCGGTAAATAGTATTACGAATCCAGCCGCAAGTGCTTGCCCCGTTTCCACAGTTATCGCACCGTCTGTTATAACGTTAAGTATATAGCCGCCGGCTCTAAATTGATACGAAACTATTGTGGTAAAAGCAATTATAAGAGCAATAGCTCCAAACAGTCTTGCAAATCTGCCGTACCGCTCTTCGAGTATATCGCCAATTGTATATTGCCCAAATGTGCGAATTTTGCCAGCAAGGAAGTATATCACAGCTATACCAGCCCAAGCACCAGCAGGCATCCATAGCGAGCTCCAGCCAGCTTTATATGCAAATTCAGCACCCGCTATAAATGTTCCAGATCCAATCCAGGTGCAAACTAAAGTAAACACCATTTTGGTTACGCCAAGATTTCTGCCTGCGACCATCATGTCGTCTTGACTTTTTACTTTTTTAGCTTGAATAAAATTGAATACAGTAAGTGCTATCAAATAAATTAAAATGATGAAAACATACCAAGTCATTATTTATTCCTAATATTTGATTAATGATAATATAGCAATATAATAAATATTAGCAACGAATAAAAGATATTTTTCTAATGTTGGAGTAGCTATTTTTGAAAAAAATAGTGATATGCAATTTCTGGTGCAAAGAAAAAGGAAGTCTCTAAACCACAATTCGCTCTCCACTCGGCAAGTGAAGGCTATAGCGTTAGCACGCCCAGCACAATAACTTTGCCGAAGTGGATAGCCTTTCTATTTTTTCGATTTGCTCAGTTCCCTTAACTTCTCAAAAAGTTCTTTTTCCTCGTCAGTCAAGTTTTTGGGGGACTTGATTTGCAGCGTTACGTATAAGTCGCCGCGCTCTTCGGAATTTGAAGCATATATAGGCATACCTTGCCCTTTGAGCTTCAACACTTTTCCCGAGCTACTTTCTGGCGGTATGTTCACTTTAACCATTCCGCCAAAAGTCTTGATTTTCGTCGAGCCTCCAAGGACTGCATTGAAAATATCTACTGGAATTTCAAGATAAAGGTCGTTGTTTTTACGAGTTACTCTATTATGCTCTAAAACTTTTACGCGAACTATTAAATCGCCCTTTTCGCCGCCGTGCTTGCCTGCGCCGCCAAGCCCAGATAGCCTTAAAACTTGTGCGTCGGCTATCCCCGGCTTAAACTTCACTTCAATTTTTTTACCATTGATTTGAATAAGTTTCGTTACGCCAGAAAATGCCTCTGCAAGCGTAATTTCTACTTCGGCTTCTACGTCTTCTCCGCGGATAGGTGTGCGGCTAAATCCTTGCTTTTGACTAAATCCCGAGCCAAAAATTCGCTCAAAAAAGTCAGACACGCCACCGCCTGAACTAAAAAAATCGCCTACTGTCTGATAAGTACTTTTGGCGCGGCTCGACTGTTGCTGTGCTTTATCAAACCAGTTCGACCAATCGAAGTTTTCTGACGAGCCGCCCGTCTGGCGATGCCTATTAAATGAAGAGCCGAGATTATCATATTTCCGCCTTTTTTCTGCATCGCTCAAAACCTGATATGCTTCGGAAATATCCTTGAATTTTTCTTCTGCCTTCGGGTCAGACTTGTTTGTGTCGGGATGATACTGCCTTGCCAATCTTCTATATGACTGCTTGATTTCTTCGGCAGTTGCAGTTTTTTCGACTTCTAATATTTTATAATAATCTTTAAAATCCATATACCAATTCGCTTATTATTTAAGTATTTAAAGAAAATTAGACTAATACTTTGCCCGTCATTTCTTTAGGTATTTCCATATCCATCATTTTTAGCACAGTTGGAGCGACATCTGCGAGTATCCCATTTTTTACTTTGCTATATTCATCAGAGACGATA
>JAKIZN010000235.1 GCA_022708005.1 Bacteroidota bacterium
CACTTTGAAAGCATTTTTGGAAGCAGAAGCTTATAACGGTCCGTCATTAATTATAGCATACAGCCACTGTATCGCTCACGGCATTAATATGGAAAGCCCGCTTGCAAACCAAAAAGCTGCTGTCGATTCGGGGCAATGGTTGCTATATCGCTACAATCCAGAAAGAGCTGATTTAGGACAAAATCCATTAGTATTGGATTCTCGTCCTCCGAAAATTCCAGTTGCTGAATACTTGAACATGGAAACTCGCTTCAAGATGCTAATGAAGAGCAAACCAGAAGCAGCAAAACTATTTTATCAAATGGCACAAACAAGCGCTGAAAACCGCTTCAAATTCTATCAATACCTTGCTGATAGAAAATTTGACGCACCGCAAGCCTAAAGTTTATGTACACAACCGACAGCCTTGGACGCTGTCGGTTGAATTTTTTGAAAAGAAAAGTAATATAAATTGGAGTCAAATATGGATTTAACAACAAAATATCTCGGCTTTACGCTGAAAAATCCGTTTATAGTTTCAGCTTCACCACTTTCGAGCGATATTAAAAATTTCAAGAAAATGGAAGATGCAGGCGCTGCCGCAGTTGTGCTATACTCGTTATTCGAAGAGCAATTAATACTCGAGCAACGCGAACTTTATTATCACACCACGCAGCACAATGAAATTTCTCCCGAAGCTTCTTCTTATTTCCCTGAACCTTCGGAATATAAACTCGGTCCTGAAGAATATTTAGAGCATATAGCAAAAGCCAAAAAAGAAGTTAGCATTCCAGTCATTGCAAGTTTGAACGGCAAGACTGAAGGCGGTTGGACTGAATACGCAAAGAAAATGCAGGAAGCAGGCGCCGACGCTATCGAGCTAAACATCTATAATATTCCTACGGATATGACAAAAGAAGCGGCAGAATACGAAGGCTCTTATGTCAATATTTTAAAGTCAGTTAAATCGGCTGTCAGCATACCAGTAGCGCTCAAGCTCAGCCCATACTTTTCAAATATGGCTAATATGGCAAAAAGATTTGACGATGCTGGAGCAAATTCGCTCGTCCTATTCAATCGTTTTTATCAGCCAGATGTAGATTTGGACGAATTAGAAATCAAGCCAAGCGTCGGGCTTAGCACTTCAAATAATATCAAGCTACCGATGCGCTGGATTGCAATACTGAAAGATAGAATTAAAGCTGATTTGGCTGCCACTTCGGGCATTCAAACAGGCGAAGACGCTATCAAAATGATTATGGTGGGCGCTAATGCCACTATGATTTGCTCGGCTTTGCTCAAAAATGGAATTGGTTATCTAAAAACAATGATTGACCAAATGACAAGCTGGATGGAAGTAAAAGAATACGAATCAATTCAGCAAATGCAAGGCTCTATGTCGCAATCGAAAATCGGCAATCCCGCTGACTTCGAAAGAGCACAATATATGAGAGCTATAACAAATTATAAATTGGGATACTAAAATCTAATCAAGGGGCTGTCTCATAAGGTAACAGGTGAGATAGTCCGTGTTTTCCAGATGTCCTACACCTTCGAGGTGTAGGACATCTTAAAGCCAAATATTTCTTTACGGATACGCAGTTAGATAGAGTTATGTTGCATCATTTGGGTTTATGCAATATAATGCAAATGATTGAATGACCGCGGATAACAAGAAATGGGCTACCTCTGCAAGAGACAGCCCATTTTGCTATTTTAAGCCATAGCTAAAATATTATTTTTCGTATTCGCCACCAATAATGTCAGTTGCAGGCTTATAAGTCGATAGACCTTTTTCTAACAACTTGTCATATATCATGCCGGTGCAACCGAATTGCAATGTTTTAGCATTGTAACCCAAAACTCTCAAGAAAGCGGCTACGTGTGCACTCGTTTGTCCAGTGTAGCAGTATACAACTACTGGTTTATCTGTTGGCAAAGTTTTCAAAGAAGTTGCTGATTTCAACGATTCTTTTGGAGTATATTGCATAGCGCCGGGGATATGACCGGGATCATTGTAGTGAGCAACTGGCCAATAATTTACTATGAAATAATTATCTAAATTTGTAAACAAATCAGCATTTGTTATAGCGCAAGCATCTGGGTTAGCAGTTGCCGAGCTAAATCCTTGCCAGTTGTTAATGTTGGCATAGCAACAAGCTGAGTAGGTTTTGGAGTTTCAGTTGCTGTGAATAATGCTGCTTTGGAGTTACCGTTTGCAATAGTATTTTTATAGCCTGTAGCAAAGTCATCATGCCATGAAGACATACCGAATTTCATAGCGAAAACGTTGTTATAGCCTAATAGACGGAGCAATGAAGTTGCATAGCTTGCGCTTTGCCCAGTGTAGCATACAACGACAACTTTTTCGTATTGATTTGGATTAAATCCAGATTTAAAATATTCGTATAGTTCAGGTATTGTTTTATTTACTGCATTCTTGATATGCCCTAAATTAGCGTAGTCTGCAGCTGAGCGAACGTCGATAATATGAATTTTTTCTGGAGTAGCAAGATTCATATTCTTCACGTCGATAGCGTTGATTAGAGCAGGAGCGTTGGTGTTGATAAAGTCGCCGCCTGTTGTTTCTAAATACTCAATCAGCAGTTCTGCTTCAGTCTTTTTCGAGCTGCTTGGCTTATCATCATCAGAGCAGCTAACAAACACTATCGACAACGCAAGGAGCATTATCGTTGTGAATACATTCATTCTTTTCAATAGATCTTTCATATTAAACCCTCAAAAAAGTTAATAAAGTTATTATTAATAAAGCTATTTAACATTCCAATTGCTTGGCAATTTTCCGTCAACTATTATATTTTTATTTGCTTGTTTTTCCCAATCATATAAATCTGAATCGAACAGATATAAATTTTTGTTTTTATAAACGTCGCCTTCTTTGTAGATATGGCATTTTGCATAGCAAGCCTCGCCTTGAGCAACATTAGTGCGAGCAGTGCGTTTCAAAATATTATGTGGCGTAGTAAAATTGAAAGTTGGCTGAGCATCAAAATTTGAATAAGTTGGAACGCCATAAACGCTCCAATTATCTGGTGCGGCAAGGGTTCTGCGAACAAGAGTAAAGTTGTAGCCCTTCTTTATGTTTGGAATAGGATTGCGGGCGATTTTAAAATCTTGGAACGCTGTAATTCTTGCACCTGCTCCGCCGATATGGCAGCTACCGCAAGTGTTGTAATTCTGCGAGTGGCAAACTTGGCAGTTAAAATCATTAATATGCGTCGAGTGGTAAGCGTTTGAAGTAGCTACCGATGGGTGGCAAGTTTCGCATTTAGGCAACTTATCATAAGCATATCGTTGTTCTACTTTTACGCCGCTGCCGTGAAGCTCATCTTTTTTATGGCAGCTTACGCAATTAAATCCAGCTTTTGTTAAGTGAACGTC
>JAKIZN010000236.1 GCA_022708005.1 Bacteroidota bacterium
GCAGCGAAATAAAAAACTTTGGCGTGGAGTGCGTTTTAATTCAAGCAGATGTGCGAAACAGAGCAGAAGTGGAAAAATCTTTCAGCCAAGCCTCAGAATTTCTGGGCAGTATCGATGTTTTAGTAAATAATGCAGGAGTATTTCCACAAAAAACTCAATTTGGCGAAATCACTGACGAACTATGGGACGATACTTTTGACATTAATCTAAAGGGGGCGTTATATTTTTCGCAAGCTTTCGCGAAGGTCGCGGCGCAAGGCTCGCGAATTATCAATATAGCATCAGTTGGCGGGCTAGAAGTTTGGAAGGGACGCTCGCCCTATAACGTTTCCAAAGCCGCTATAATACAGCTAAGCAAGTCTATGGCTATCGAGCTTGCCCCCAATATTTCTGTTAATTGCGTATGCCCCGGCACTATTGCTTTCGAGAACGATAATAAAAATTTGCTCGTTGCAGAAAGCAGAATACCAATGGGACGCTATGGCACGGCAGATGATATTTTTGATGCTGTTAAATTTTTTGCGGAATCGAGCGGATATATCACTGGGCAAGTGCTTTTGGTAGATGGAGGCTATCACCTTGCACGATAGAATTGGAATTTATATACTTTTATATCAAATTATTTTTTTACTTAAAGTGGAGTTTTTATGATTAATGACGGATTTTTAGGCGAAGGCAGCAAGCCACACAGAAAAAATAGGATGCAAAAAGCTTATGACAACGGAGATTTCATACACAGCCCCGACGGCAGAACATTAAGGCTATTAGCGGAGTATTTACACCCCGAGCGCTACTTTCGCAAGCACCAAGTAAGGAACACAGTTGTTTTCTACGGCTCTGCCCGCTCAATGTCGCTCGAAATGTATAATGCAGAGCTTGCAAGGCTCAGCAACTTGCTTGAAACATCTGAAGGTGACGAAAAAGCAAATGTTGAGGCATTGATAGCAGAGCATAAAAAGTTTGAATTTACCTCTAAAATATATTCCGACGCAGTCGCACTCGCCGAAATGGTAGCAAGGTGGTCTTCCGATTTGCCTGCTGAAAAGCGATTTTATGTATGCACAGGAGGCGGACCAGGTATGATGGAAGCTGCGAATAGAGGAGCATTTCAGGCGAATCAGCACTCTATCGGATTAAATATTAGCCTGCCTTTCGAGCAAGAGCCGAACATGTTTATTTCTGATGAGCTTAATTTTGAATTTCATTACTTCTTTATGCGTAAATTTTGGTTTGCGTATTTAGCTAAGGCAATGGTAGCTTTGCCCGGCGGATTTGGCACGCTTGATGAGCTATTTGAGATATTAACTTTAAAGCAAACCTTAAAAATTACCCGCCCGCTCCCCATAATTTTATATTCAGAAAAATTTTGGAAAAACGTGGTAAATTGGGAGTATTTGATTGAAAATAAGATGATAAAGAAAGAGGATTTGAACTTGTTTTATTATGCGAATACTCCGCGAGAAGCATTTGAAATTTTAACTAAAGAGCTGATTAAATACCAACAGCTATATCAATCATAATTGCTAAATTTTTAGGGGGCTTGCAGGGCGCTGGCGGTACGGCTTCGGCGCCCACTTGCCTCATTTTCCCTATCTATATCGCTTTAATTTACCCCCAAAAAACAATATTTTGTTAAATATTTTGTCATAATCATTTTGATCTGTAATCGGACGAAGATGAAAAACGTATTTGGCAATGATTATGTTATACTTATTTCCCGCATTATCGTGGGAATGCTGTTTATCGTAGTCGGAACTGGCAAGATAGCAGACCCGAATTTGTTCACGAAGGAAATTGCTAACTATCGCATATTTCCGGAATTGCTTGTGCATTGGACGGCGATTGCAATCCCTTGGATTGAAGTAGTATGCGGGCTTATGCTTACAGCTGGGATTCGCTTGCGAGCCAATGCTTTGATTGTTGCCGCTATGCTCGTTGCATTTAATTTTATGGTAGCTTCTGCATGGATTCGCGGTCTCGATATTAACTGCGGATGCTATTCAAATATTGCTAAGCAAACAGTTGGACTTCCGAAAATATTAGAAAACACAGCATTTTTTGTGCTTGCATTGCTAATATTCCTGTCGCCCAATAGCAGATTTACAATGGAGAAATTTGCGAACGATTAGCAATAGGTGAGGTTAGTTAAATCCAGATAATTCATTAGGAACTATGACTAACTGCGTATCCGTAAGGAAAGGTTAGATTTTAAGATGTCCTACACCTTGAAGATGTAGGACATCTGGAAAACAGCGAATAGACAACAGGAAAGTTTCTATTGCATTATTTGGGTTTAAGTGATTATTAATTTCAGGAAGTTATAAAAAAAAGACTATCGGCTTGCACAAGGGGATTATATTATGTTTTTATTTAATATGCTGTCTATGATTGCCATGCCCAAATAGAATGTAACTACTTGGGTTAGTTCTACAGGAATTAAGTATTAAACAAATACAAGCCGATAGTCATTAAAATTTATTTCAATTTAGGTGTTATTTTAAACTTTTTATAACGCCTATTACGATATTCATTCCTTCGTCCAATTGGCTCGAAGTAACATTGAGTGGCGGGCGGAACCTTACAGATTTCGCACCACAAGGAAGTATAATCAAGCCTTCCTCAAAATTTTTCTTGATAAATAAGTTTCTGCGTTCAACTGAATCGAAATCAAACGCGACGAAAAGTCCTTTGCCACGCACATTAGAAACCATTTGTGGGAACTCTTTTTGAAGCTCCATTAGCTTATTATGCAGCTCGAGCCCGCGCTCTTTTGCGTTTTCAACTAATTTTTCCTCGTGGATAATTTCTAAGTAGCGAGTAGCGCGAACCATATCAACTAAATTGCCGCCCCAAGTGGAGTTGATTCTGCTCGAAACCTTGAACACATTAGTCTCAATATCGTCAATTCTGTCAGTAGCAAGGATACCGCATACTTGCATTTTCTTGCCAAAGCACATAATATCTGGCACCACTCCAAGCTGTTCGTGAGCCCACATAGTGCCTGTCAAGCCCACACCTGTTTGTATCTCATCATAAATTAAAAGTGCTTCATTTTCATCGCATAGCTGCCTTAGCGCCTTATGGAATTCTGGGCGGAAATGGTTGTCGCCGCCTTCACCCTGGATTGGCTCTATGATTATCGCAGCAATGTCGTTTGGGTTATCAGCAAAAGCTTTCTTAATTTCTTCAATGGATTGCTTTTCTAAAGCTATAGTTTGCGATAAATTTTCTCCTTCAAGTGGGAATTTTATCTTAGGATTTGTTACTCTGGGCCAATCAAATTTTGTGAAATATTTTACTTTTGTTGGGTCAGTATTTGTTAGAGACATCGTGTAGCCGTCTCGCCCGTGGAAAGCTTCCTTAAAA
>JAKIZN010000005.1 GCA_022708005.1 Bacteroidota bacterium
TTGTTTGACCGTCCTGACGCTATTTTAAAATCGTGCATCGCTTTGTGCATTATATTACTATAATATAAAAAAGCTGGGACGGTAGGGATCGAACCTACGAATGCCGGAACCAAAATCCGGTGCCTTACCACTTGGCGACGTCCCAGTACTTTGTTACTGTTTTTACTTAAACAGAACTACAAAAATAACTGTTTTTGGTGAAATATACAAATATTTTTTTATTCATATAATCTCAAAAAAATTACTAATTGCAATCCCGCTATCTGCAATTTTTAAAGAACGACTGTTTCATAAAAAAAGCCTTGATATCTCCAATACTAACAAGGCTTTTCTTGGTGACCTCGGCGCGACTCGAACGCGCGACCCTTTGATTAAAAGTCAAATGCTCTACCGGCTGAGCTACGAGGTCTTACCATTTCTACTTATTTACTTGCTGTATCAAAGTAGATAACAAAATTAACATTTTTTTTTTATATTGCAAAACATTTTTTTTATAAAAATTGAGCTGTATTCTCTAACTCTTTGTAAATACTATAATTATCCTTTCTCAAAAAATCAAGTATTTTTGCAAATATTCCTTTTGCGTCTAATCCTATATCCGCTAAAAGCTCATCTTGGGCGCCATGCTCCACAAAAGTGTCATCAATTCCTATTGTCAAAATATTTGGTTTGCTCGTCGTGCCGCTAATATACTCAATTACTCCAGCACCAAAGCCACCTATTTTTTGCCCTTCCTCAATAGTTATAATTGTATCAAATCTCGAACAAACATCGTCTATCATAGCCGTATCAAGCGGCTTTGCAAATCTTGCATTGATAAGCTCCGCAGATATTCCCGCTTCCTCCAACAAAGCAGTTGCCTTCATCGCTTCAGAATTAACAGTTCCAAAGGCTAAAATCGCAACATCGCTGCCCTTTCTCAGCGTTTCAGATTTTCCGAGCAATATCTGCTTCATCTCCCCTAGCTCCACTCCTTTGCCGTAGCCACGCGGATAGCGAATAGCTATCGGAGCATTTGGATATAGATATACAGCCGAATATAGCATATCCCGCAACTCTTGCTCATCTTTGGGTGCGGCAATGATTTGCCTTGGTATAGGTCTTAAATAAGAAATATCGAATACTCCGTGATGCGTTGGTCCATCTGCTCCGACTACTCCAGCCCTATCTATCGCGAAAACAACCTTAAGATTTTGCAAGGCGACATCATGAATAATGCTATCGTAAGCTCTTTGCAAAAAAGAAGAGTATATTGCCACCACCGGAGTAATGCCTTTAATGGCTAATCCCGCAGCATACGTTACGGCATGACCTTCGGCAATACCGACATCTATAACTCTATCGGGCATGGCTTTTTCAAGTATGTCTAATCCAGTTCCCTCGCACATCGCGGCAGTAATTGCAACCAAATTTGGATCTCGCCTGCATAACTCAACCATAGCATTTCCGAACACATCTTGATACAGTGGCTTTGTCGCCGCAGCCGACATAGATTTGCCTGTCTCTTTATCGATTTTTCCGATTGCGTGCAAATTATGCGAATCGTTTTCGGCTGGCGCATATCCTTTGCCCTTTTGGGTCATAATATGCAAAAATACTGGACCTTTTATATCTTTGATAAGTCTAAGCATTTTCACAAGTTTGATGACGTTATGACCATTAATTGGACCAAAATATTTGAATCCAAATGCTTCGAAGAGAGCGCCTGGAGTAATAAACGCCTTCATTCCATCTTCCAAGCGTCCAGCAAGCCTGCGTATCCTATCGCCCAACGTATCAAGTTTGCCGGTCATTTCCCATAAGTTTTGGCGAATGGACTGAACGGTCGAGGACGCGAACACTTCATTGAAGTAGTTCGAAAAAGCAGACACATTGGCATCTATCGACATATTGTTATCATTCAATATTACCGTCATATCTCGCTTTTGGACGCCAGCGTTATTCATCGCTTCGAATGCAAGCCCGCCGGTCATTGAGCCATCGCCGATTATCGCAACCAAATTAAAATCTTCTTTTTTTATATCCCTTGCAGTCGCTATCCCAAGTGCTGCCGAGATACTTGTGCTTGCGTGCCCCGCACCGAAGGCATCATATTCGCTTTCCGAAGGCTTCAGAAACCCAGATAGCCCGCCCTTTTGGCGTATAGTATGGAGCGTATCTCGCCTACCAGTGAGAATTTTATGCGGATAACCTTGATGACCGACATCGTAAATCAACTTATCTTCTGGTGTTTCATACACATAGTGCATAGCTACCGTTAGCTCAACCATACCAAGCCCTGCACCAAAATGTCCGCCCGTTTTGGTGATAGTATCTATCATAAACTCGCGAACTTCATTACAAACAGTGGGCAATTCCGATAGCGGAATCTGCCTTAAATCTTTCGGACTATTAATCCCAAAAAGATATTTGAATTTTTTCGTTTCTGGCATTATTTTTCAAATAAAATTAAATTTATTTCTTCGACGAACAAACGTAAAACAAGTTGTAGATTAATCTATTACTTCGCACTCAACGTCTGCCACGCCTTCGTTAATCATATCTAATTGCTCGGCTGCTGCCCGCGATAAATCTATAATGCGTCCCGCAACAAATGGACCTCTGTCGTTTATCACAACAATTGCCTGCCTGCCGTTCCTTAAATTTGTTACTTTTAGCTTTGTGCCAAATGATAATGTCTTATGGGCAGCCGTAAATTTACTCTGGCTAAAGATTTCGCCGTTTGCGGTTTGCCTTCCTTCAAATTTATCATGATAAAATGAAGCCTTGCCTCTGAACACAGTCCCGATAGACAATGTCTCTGCTTGTCCCGAGCGAGATGCTGCCTCTGCCGACCCATCTGAATTTGCAAATCGGACTGCCGACGAACACGATGCCATCAAAATAGCAGAAGTGGCTATTGCCAACAAGTATTTCACCGCAGTTACGTCTTTAAGCATAAGTTCAAATAGTTTTTTAAAATAGCAAATTATTTCGGTACGAATATAGACAATATTCACGTTATTACTAAAAATTATTTTGATTATATCGATTTTTTTAATAAATTGTGAATACTTATTGACAGTATTTTTACTAACTAGTTTCATTAAACAAAATAGGGTTAATCGAAACATATTATTAACAAATATTAATTGGCAGGAGAATGGCAGATCAAGTACAACGCCTCGTATTCTTACTTAAAAAATTCCAAACAGGTCATAAATTCACAACTACAGAAGTATATGATTTAATCTGTAAGGAATTTGGTGAACATTCTTTAAGAACAGTGCAGCGAGATATGCTATTATTGAAAGATAGCGAACCGGCTTTGACTTCCATTAAAATCGGGAAGGAAAACTTTTGGTTCATCCCAAAAGACATTAGGAATACAGATGCATTAATGCGTATTAACAGTAATGAAATGCTATCGTTCTATATTTTAAAAGCTCATTTGAAAACATTTACTGGGACGGTTATAGAAGATGATGTTATCCGTCTTGCAGATAAAATAGAGAAATATGCGCCTGACGACGTATACCCGCCCGATAGCATATTTTGGGATCAGAACATAGGCTATTTTGACTACTCGCACTATGACTCATATATCCAAGACATCATCAAAGCAATCACAGAAACAAGATGGATAGCAATCGATTACAACACATCGAACAAAGGAGTTGCAAATAGAATTATAGTCTGTTTGCGTTGCCTATTCACTTATTCCGGTGCTTTATACACCGTCGGATATGTGCCAAAGCACGATGTTCATATAGCGCTTGCTGTGCATAATATCGATAGCATCGAGTTCATGGAGGATTACCAGACCGCTCTGCCGCCTTTCGATTTCAAAGATTGGACTAAAAATAGATTTGGCGTATTTTATGGCGATATTAGAAAAGTGGTCTTGAGCATAAAGAAAGAGTATAAGCATTATTTCACAAATAGACGCTGGCATCAATCACAAACTACCACTGAAGAAAAAGACGGCACTCTGACTATTGAAATGAAAGTTCCAATAGGACCGGATTTTATCTCGTGGATTATGGGCTGGGGCAGCGCAATCGTCGTGAAAAAACCTATGGATCTGGCAAAACAATTAATAAAAAATCATGAAGATGCTATAGCAAATTATGATATAGATAAAATATCAGATAGAATTCATGGAGGTGCGGAATGACGCCTATTACTAGAGAAATAATTGACTACGCTATACGCAAAGAATTTGAAGCAGCTAAATTTTATAGAGATTTGCAAGCCCGAGTTAAACTAAACTCAAGCAAAAAATTTTTGAAAGAACTTGAAGATATGGAGCTGCAACACGCTGAAATATTAAGAAATTATTTAGAAGATCAATCGCAGATTTCGTTGATTAGCGAGCCAACCGACTTGAAAATTTCTGATGATTGGGACGATATAGAAATCAAAGATGATCTAACTTTCCAAGAAGTAATAATTATCGCTATGAAACGCGAGGAAGCCGCGATGAATCTATACAATAGGTTGGCTGAAAATATTAGCGATAGCGCAGCAAAAACTGTTTTCTTAAGGCTTGCGCAAGAAGAATCAAAGCATAAATACAGCCTTGAGACAATGTATGATGATGAAATTTTAGCAGAAAACTAACAGCATTGCTAACGAAAATTGAGAGCTATTAGCTACTATAAATCAGCTAATAGCTTTTTTATTTTGAAAAATCTTGTTGCAGAGGGCTTAGCAATTTTTTAGCAAAAAAATGTTAATTTGCACTTATTGGAAAATATTAATCTGAGTTTTGTAATGACAATAAAATTATATAATTCGCTTAGTAAAAAAGTAGAACAATTTAAACCGCTGAAAGGCAATGAAGTTAGGATGTATTCTTGCGGACCGACCGTGTATAATTATGCTCATATTGGGAATATGCGCGCATTTCTATTCGCAGATTTTTTGCAGCGCGTTTTGAGAACAGTTGGCAAATATGAAATGCGCTGGGTTATGAATATAACAGATATAGATGATAAAACTATACGCGATAGCAGCATTGGCTCGAAAGAGTGGAAAAGCGAAATGGGCGAGCAGACAGAATCCGCAAAAGATAATCTTAAAAAGCTAACTTCATTTTACGAAAAATCTTTCATAGATGATATTACAAAACTTGGGATTAATCCAAAGCATTTTTTCGCTATGCCCAAAGCAACGGATTATATCAAGGAAATGCAGGAGCTAATATTGAACATCATAGAAAACGGCTATGCTTATATAGCGGACGGCTCAGTTTACTTTGATGTGAACGCTTGGCGAAAAGATGATAAATATGGCAAGCTATATAAAATTGACTTCGATAACTTCAAAAGCGGATATAGAATAGACTCTGACCAATATGAGCGAGAGCAGGCAAGCGACTTTGTGCTATGGAAAGAGTTTAAAGAAAATGAGCCATATTGGGATTTTGAAATAGCTGGGAAAAACTATCCTGGGCGCCCGGGCTGGCATATCGAATGCTCGGCTATGGAATACGTATTGCTTGAGCTTCCATTTGACATTCACACTGGCGGAGTGGATTTAAAATTCCCACACCACGAAGATGAAATAGCACAAAGCAAAGCTGGATACGGCATAGAGCCTACTGCGTTTTGGTGCCATAATGAATTTCTTGAAGTTGAAAAAAGAAAAATGAGCAAGTCGTTTGGCAATTTTTTCACGCTAAGAGATTTAATTAAACAAGGACTCGACCCTATCGATATTCGTTTGGCTATGCTTTCTGCTCACTATGCTTCGAAGTATAACTTCACTTTTAAGGGAGTTGCCGCCGCACACAAGGCAAGAGTAAGAGTGCAAGAATACATCTATTACGTATGGGAGCTAGCGAAGGGCAAAGTTTCCAACGATTTCTCTGGCAAAGTAGAAGAGCTAAGAAATAAAGTATTTGCGGAGTTAGCAGATGATTTGCATACTCCCCGCGCGCTTGCGGCAATGTTCTCATTTTTAAATGATGCACAATCAAACAATCTAAGCGTGAACGAAGCACAGCAAATGCTTGGATTTCTCACGGAAATGAACGATATTTTTGCTGCTTGGCAAATTTCAGAGGAAAAGGCTAAGCCTCAAAGTGCGCCGCAAGATATAATTGACATTGCAAACGAAAGGCTGGAAGCTAAAAAGAATAAAGATTTTGCTCGGGCAGATGCTCTTCGCAGTAAACTTTCCGAGCTTGGCTATTTAGTAAAGGATAGCAAAGACGGCTACGAGTTGATTAAGAACTAATTTAGCCCACCGCTTATTTGCCATAAATTTCTGCTTTCTCTACAATAGAAATGTGGAAAACTAATTCTTTTGCATTATATAAATTTTTATTATATTTATTTTATATAAAATTTGCGTTTTGCTAATTTTATATATGATTTAGCTGTTTTGCTTTCGATTGCGAATGGGCAAGTATTTGCCACGAGCAATAGACAAAGTTTGAATCGCTAAAAGCTACAGCGGAGCTTAATTTTGCATTCGGCATATAAATTGCCAATATGTAAAAAGGCAGTAAAAAGCCAGATTTAGCATAGCTTTTTGACGATTAATGAACATTGTGAAGAATATTATGCAACACAGCAAAATACATAGCAGTTTTTATATGGTCATAGGCGGTTCAATCGCTGTATTCTATAAAATTACAATAGAATCTTTTTATGCACTTCTAAATCGAAGTGGAGCGGGGGGAAGATGAACCAATATAAGCGCCAGAATATAGAATTTCTTAAAAGAAGAGTCGAAGAATTAAAGAAAAAGTTGCTCGAATTCGTTCAGCTATGGTATTACTATCAAAACGATGTTTATCAAGAAATTATGTTTAAATACGATAGTATTTTTGGTGAACTTGAAGATGAAATTGATAGTAAAATACAGACTTCACGCGAGTTAGAAAAAAAGGTGGAGTTCCTGCGAATGAAGCTAAGCCGTGGCGGCTCTATGGAAGAAAATTCAATGAAATTTATCGATGTGCTTGTCGATAGGCAGGTGCGTCGTTCTGCATCGAGACCAACCGTGCAAAACGGAAAAGTTGCACAACCGCAAAGTAAAGAAAAAGTAGCGGAAAGCGTGCGAAAGCTAAAATGCGAAGTAAATGATAATTACGAAATTCCAGTTTTATACCGCAATCTTGTGAAAAAACTTCACCCAGACGTTTCTGGCGAAAGTGATGATTTTCATCAATTTTGGAATAACGTGCAAGATGCCTATCGTTCTCGCGATATCGATTCGCTCAGAGTTTTAAATCTTACTCTTTGCTATGATATTGAAAATGAAGAAAAGGAAAATAAAAATCTTGAAACAAAGCTAAAAACTTTGCTATTAGAGCTTGAGCAAAACATCAGAAGGCACGAAGCAAAGCTCAATAACTTAAGGTTTCAAGAGCCTTTTAACTTCAAAGACAAGTTAGATAATAAAATGTGGGTGGCAAGCCGCAAAAATCAACTGCAAAATAGGATTGTGCAAATCGATAGGAAAATCAAACATCATAATTATCTATTAACTGCCTTATCGGACAGTTTGACAGAGCGGGACAGAAAGCGGCAAAGCAGCGCGATGACTGCATAAAATCAGCCTATAATTTTATTTCTGAGCTGTTTGATTTCATCTAATAGCTTGATAACCGAAGGGTTGCTGCTCGATGAAGCGAGCGGGAGCATTTGCTGATTTAGCCTTTGCAAATTTGCTATCGGGTTATAGTTTAAGCCAAATTTGAATGAGCGGAAATAGTCCACTTGCTCGGCAAGTTTAATGATAAGATAATCGTCAAACGGCAATTTGAAACTGTCGGGCTTATCGAATGCAAAATTGCGTGAAATTGCTGATGCTTCTTCGGTGGTTAGCGAAAGTAGCTCCACAAGGAATACAAGGTAAGGTCCGAAGTTAAATTCTATAATATCTTTTGAAATTATGTTCTCGATTTTATTATAATCATGCAGCAGCGATGCAATGATAATATCGGAATCTATTATATCTAGCTCGGCAACTATGATTTTCGCTACTCTGCTGATGTGATAAAAATAAGGAGTGCCATCGAAAAAGAAAAACTCGCTAAACGCATTATCGCTAATTTCATAGCCTGCAATAATTTTATTTAGCTCAAGCGGTCTTGCCCTGTTGCAAAGCAAGTCTTCAAGCTCTTGTTTGCTCATCATACTGCGTTGAAACTCATTCATAAACTTCCTCCGCATTAATCAATTCAATGGCATTTTTAATTGAAATATCCGATACGGTCTCGCCGCTTATCAGCTTGGCAATTTCCATAGGTTTCTCTTCGCTTGATATTACTCTTGCCCGAGCCGCTGTCCCACCGTTGGTTTGCAGCTTTTCTACCGAGATATTCATATCTCCCAGCGCCGCAATTTGTGGCAAATGCGTTATAGCTATAATTTGATGATTGCGAGCGAGCTTTTTCATGCTAAACCCTACTTTTAGAGCGATTCTTCCGCTTATGCCAGTATCAATCTCATCGAATATCATCACTGGTATTTTATCTTTGCGGCTCATTACGCTTTTGATGGAAAGCATCACACGAGATATTTCGCCGCCCGAAGCTGTTTCGGTCAAAGAGTTTAGCTCGCCTCCCTTATTTGTGGCTATCAGAAATTCGCATTTGTCTATTCCGTTTGGAAACGCCCTGAATACTCCGCGGCTAATTATAGCATTAGGCTGCTTAAAAATATCATCAGCACTTTCGGCGCCTATACTTTTAAAGTTTACGTCAAAAGCGGCGTTTTCAATTCCTAAATCATATAGCTTACTCACTATTTCACTCGAAAACCGCTTTGCTGCTGCTTTTCTCGTTTCGCTTAACTTCTCTGCGATTGCTCCGAGTTTTTTAGATTGAGCAATAATATCCTTTTTTAGCAAATCAGTCGTATCATCAAACTGCTCGATTAAACGCAAATCCTCTTGATTTTTCTCGTAAGTTTCCAAAGTTTGTTCGATAGAACCATATTTTTTAGTAAGTCGCTTCAGTTCATTAAAGCGGCTTCTTAGTTGATCTATTCTATTTGGATTAAAATCTATGCTATGCAAAAAATCTTTTGAAAAAGTAGAAATTTCTTTGATAAATATTATTATAGAATCTATTTCTTTGCTAAATTCCTCAAAACTCGGCTCAAATTCGGCGAGTTTTTCGATTATTTTCTGAGTTTTTGCAAAAGAACTATAACAAGAACCCTCGCTATCTACCATCATCGAGCATATTTCGCCCGATAAGGAAGCCAAAAATTCTGCATTTTCTGCCCTTTTCAGCTCGGCTTCGATAGTGCCGTCTTCGCTAATTTTTGGGTTAACTTTTTTTATCTCATCAATTTGCGATTTTATTATATCTTTTTTTGCTAAAAGCGATTCTTTTCTCGCCAGAGTTTCATTCAGTTGGTTTATCAATTTTCGCAAGTCAGCGATTGCGTTGGCATATTCTTCAAGTTCGGCAGATATGTCAGAATAAGCGTCTATTAAATCGATATGCGTTTCCGTTTTAAGCAAAGATTGATGCTCGTGCTGCCCATGAAAATCCACGAGATATTCGCCAATTTCTTTTAGTTTAGCAACGGTGGTCGGCGAATCATTCACAAAGCAGCGGGAGCTACCTTTAGACGAAATTTCTCGCCTAAGTATAAGCTCATCGCCAATATCGTCGAAATCATCTAAAACGTGCTTTAGCTCATCGGTGCTATCGAATATACATTCAATAACGGCTTTGCTCTCGCCATAGCGAACCATTTCAGACGAGGCGCGTCCACCGATAGCAATTTGTATTGCATCGACAATGATAGATTTGCCCGCACCAGTTTCGCCAGTTAAAATGCTAAGCCCGCTCCCAAAGTCAAGTTCGAGACGGTCTATTATCGCATAATTTTTAATGAATATCCGCTTTAGCATACTAATTTGAAAATAAAAGTATAATTGCAAAAATAAGGAATAAAATCCATAAATGAAACAATCATTTAAAAATCCACTTTTAGCAAAAATTTTCTGATTTTTAGAAATAGCGACATTAGCAAAAGTTGAAGGTTAGCGTTGCGTCTTAATCTGTAAATTGAATGCTCTATTTCGCTCAGCACGCTTGGGATGTCTGCTTCTGGAAAAAGCTCTGAAAACTTGATAATACGCTCTTTTTGGTCTTGGTTTATCATTGCGTCTATCGAGCCAGTTTTGACAAAAATCAAGTAGTCTCGCATCCAAATTTGCAACATTTTAAGCGAAGTTTCAATTTTATTTTTGTCTTTCGACGATGCCAATTTCTCTAACTGTTGGCTTAGCTCAATCCGATAATTCTTCTTCAAAGCGGAGCGAAGGGTTTCCACTATGTCTGTCCGCATATCTTGAATATTTTCGTTCAGAAACTCAATTGCTGTAACCACAGAGCCTTGCGAGAAATTTGCGATAATTTTTGCTTCTGCGGGCGATTTATCGTAGTTATCCACCAAATATTGAGCCACCACAAGCTCTGGCACTGGCTCACAATGAATTTGCTGGCACCGCGACAGTATCGTTTGCATCAGCATTTCTTTTTTTGAAGAAGTTAATATGATTGTAATATTTTCGTGAGGCTCTTCGAGTGTTTTCAAGAACGCGTTAGCTGCTTCTGTCGTCATTTCTTCAGCATTTAGCACAATGACCACTCGCCTGCCACTTGTGTTAGAAGTCAGCAATAAATTTTTTTTAACTTCGCGTATTGATGCAATTTTAATTTGAGTTGCATTAGGAACAGAAATTTTATGATAGACATTTTCGGATTTCAACTTAAGTTGCTCGGTTATCTCGCTTATTTGCTCGTCGCTGAGTTTGGCAAGCGGCGATTCGCTTGTCGTATCAGAGCCTTTGCCAGATGGCAGCGAATAAATAAGCTGAATATTTGGATGCGTCAAAGCTTTCGCTTGCTTGCACGAGCGGCAATTATCGCAAGCAATTATTTCGTCTTTCCTAATAATTGGATTTAGGCAATTCACAGTTTTTGCGAACTCAAGCGCAAGAGAATCCTTGCCTATTCCTTCTAACCCCCATAATAAATAAGCACTTGCAATTTTATCTTCAAGTATTGCTCGTTGCAATATTTTCTTAGCTCTTTCGTGTGATAGTATATTTTCCCAAGACATTTTTTATCCAAGTCTTTTGATATAAAAATGCAATTTAACAATTAAATAGATGTTTTACACAATAATTTTGAGAGAATTATGGCAAAAAAGACAAATAAGGATACGCCCAAAGATATAAACGACGCTACAAGCGAGGAAATAATACTAGAGGCTATCAAAGAATCTAAAAAAGCAACAACTTGCTCGCACGGCGGTGGCAAAAGTTGCACTTCTATCTATGTAGTAACAAGCGATAACGAAGGAAAGCCCCACGAATCGCTTGGCTTGGATAAAAATGATTTGATGAATGCCTTGAAAAATATGATACAAGCAAGATACACAGACGAAAAGCATTTGACGCTTGTCAAGCAAGGAAAATCTTTCTTTCACATTGGTGGCAGCGGACACGAAGGAGTTCAAACTGCTATTGGCTTGTCGCTTCAAAAAGATGCTTGGGGATGGACTTACTATCGCGATTTGGCTTTTGTCTATTCGCGTGGCTTTACTCCCAAAGAATACTTTTTGCTCGCTTTTGGCAAGCCAGAAGACCCTGCTACTGGCGGGCGGCAAATGCCAGGACACTATGGGCATCCCAAACTTAATTTGCCAACTCAGTCATCACCGACAGGCACGCAATTTTTGAACGCCGTTGGCTCTGCATTAGCTTCAAGGAAAGCTGGAACTAACGAAATTGTTTATGTGGCTTCAGGCGAAGGAACAACAAGCCAAGGCGAGTTTTATGAAGCAGTCAATTGGGCATCTCGCGAAAAATTACCCGTGATTTTCTGCATCCAAGATAATGGCTATGCTATATCTGTTCCGCGTGCCCACCAATCTATGGGCGAAACGGTTGGGCATTCTTTCTGCTGCTATGAAAATTTAGAAATGTTGAAATTCGATGGAACTAATTATTTTGACTCGCTGAAAGCTGCGCGCACAGCGATTGAATACGTTTCTCAAGGAAAAGGACCCGTCTTGCTGCATGCAATGGTCGAAAGGCTGTTGCCTCACTCATCATCTGATGACCATAGAAAATATCGCGCCGAGGAAGAGCTTAGCAGCATAAGGAAAGAAAAAGATTGCATCATCAAGCTGAGCGATTATTTGACGCAGAATAAACTTGCAAGCGAAGACGAAATCAATAGCTTATGGGATAAAGTTAAAGAAGAAGTAAATGAAGCTGCCGATTGGGCTTGGGAACGACCAGACCCCAAAGCGGAAGATGCTTTAAATCATCTATATGCTCCAGCAGAAACTCGTAATTTACCTTATGCCTCAAGTGAGCCGAGCGAAGGCAATCCAATTGTATTGGTAGATGCCGTAAATCATGCTTTGAAGGAAGAAATGGCTCGCAATCCTAAAATGCTTATCTTTGGCGAAGACGTCGGCGACCCAAAAGGTGGAGTATTTACTGCTACTCGTGGGCTATCCGATACTTTTGGCACTGACCGAGTCTTTAACTCACCGCTTGCCGAAGCGTCGATTATCGGCGTAGCCGTCGGGCTGGCTGTGCGTGGATATAAGCCAGTGGTGGAGATACAATTCGGCGATTATATATGGCCTGCGTTTATGCAACTCAAAAACGAGCTTGCGACGATGCGATATAGGTCTAATGGTGGATTTTCTAGCCCAGTGGTTGTTCGCGTGGCTGTCGGCGGATATATACACGGCGGACTGTGCCATTCGCAAAATATCGAATCTATATTTTCGCATATTCCCGGCTTATATATTGCTTATCCAAGCAACGCCGCAGATGCGAAGGGGTTGCTTAAGACGGCTTGCCGAATTGAAGACCCAGTGCTATTTTGCGAGCATAAAGGTATGTATCGTATGCCGTTTGCCAGAACGGTAGAGCCAGACGATAACTATCTAATACCATTTGGCAAAGGAAAAATCGTAAAAGAAGGCAGCGACCTGACGATTGTAACTTATGGTATGGGCGTGAAGGATAGCGTCAATGCTGTTAGGAATTTCGAGAAGGCAGTCGGAAAAACAGTTGAAATAATTGATTTACGCACCATAGCACCTTGGGACAAAGAAATGGTGCTAAATTCAGTTAAGAAGACAGGGCGATTGCTTATAGTTCACGAAGATACAATGACAACGGGCTTTGGTGCGGAGGTTTCTGCAACTGTCGCTTCTGAAGCATTCTCGTGGCTTGATGCTCCAATTGAAAGGCTCGCCGCAAAAGATTCGCATATTCCTTATGCTCCAGCTTACGAAGATGACGTATTGCCTAATGAAAAGAAAGTCTTAGAAAAAATCGAAAAATTATTGCAATTTTAGGTTATTGGCAGCGGCGAGCGCTGCCAATTGGGATTATAACCCCAACGCGCGTTTATACAAAAAGACTGCCCGCAATCACTGGGCAGTCTTTTTAGTAAGTTCAATACAATACGCTATTATGAGCGGCTCACACTAATTTTGCGGAACAAATGTTGAATCATCGATTTCAGCGTTTAATTCATATTGATATTCATTTATTAAATTGAACATAGCCGATAGATTTTCAACTTTGCCCGGCAGTTTAACTCCATTAATATCAATCCAATTGCTAAATTTAATAGTCATCGGAGTTGCGCCCTGAGGGCTATCTTCGAGAGATTCATATTGGGAAATCAAAAATGTATTTTCGTCGAAATAGTATGTTGTCTCAACCTTATTAGGCGAAGTAACTACAACGATTATTTGCCCATTTTGCTTGCCTTTTATGTCTAATTTATAGCCCAAGTCTAAAAATTTAGTGGTTGCAAATGGCGTTCCTTCAAATATCATTTTTTCGAGTTGAGCGCCTTCGAGTTCGATTGGGTCGCCCATACCGCCAACTACAGCCCTTTCGCCGTTGCACCAAATTTCTTGCTTGAACATTTTCATATCCATAATCATGTGAGTTTTGCCCGGTGCTTTGACTTCCTGACGGATTTCACCTTGCAATTGCTGTCCATTGACAGACATAACGGCTTTAGCCGTGGATTTAATCGTGCTGACGCTCTCTATAGCTTCTTTTCCGCCGAGTGCTTTGGTATGGCGTTCTATTAGCTCTTTGGGAGACATCGAAACTTTTTCCAATTTTGCATCTGCACCTGAAATTGGCTCTAAATCTAAGTTATAATCAAAAACTTTTCCAAATTTCTCTAACGACGCCCTTATGCTTGGGTCGCCTACTACGATTATCCTTGCAGTCTTCGGGTCAAGATATGTTTCGGCTGCATAAGAAATAGCGTTATCTGTCATATCGTTAATTCTCGTGGGGTAGCTTTTTACGTAGTCCAAAGGAACGCCAAGAAATTCTGATTGCTGTATAAGCGATGCAACAAATTCGGAATTTTCAAACGACAGCTTGTATTGCCCTACTTCGTAGCGCTTGTGGCGTGCAAGTTCTTGCTCGGTAGGTCCATTTTCTGCAAGGTCGCTAATTTGCTCAAAAATTACTTGAATGGACGAGTCAGTTTTTGAGCGATTTACGTCGGCACCGCAAGCAAATCTATTGATATATTTAGATGAAGTCAGATAGCCCCAAGGCGTATAAGTGAATGAATGCACTTCCCGCAACGTTCTAAAAAGCCTGCCACCAAAGCCCGAGCCGATTAGTTTCGAAGCAGATTCTAACGATTCGTAATCTTTATGATTATAGGGAATGGCTAAATTAGTAACTATCACAGTCGATTGCTCCGACGCGGGACGATGAATAAAGTAAACTCCCAACGGCATAGGATTTGGCTTAGGCATTTCGATTTTTGGTGCTTCGCCTTTTTTCCAGCCAGCAAATGCTTTTTCTAACATATCAATTGCTTCTTTGGGCTTTATATCGCCAATTACTGCTAAAGTTGAGTGATTAGGAACAAAAAATTTAGCGTAATATTCTTGAATATCTTTAATTTTAATTTCAGCGACTGATTTTTCTGTCGATTTTAGTGCGTAAGGATGATTTTCTCCATATATTACTTTGCGGGCAAGATTGCTGCCAACTTTGGTAGGCTGCGACTTTTCGTATTGTAGCCCTGCGAGCATTTGTTGCACGTATTTGCTAAATTCATCTTTGTCGAAAGTCGGCTTTGTAATTACTTCTTTATAAACATCAAGTATTGTCGAAATATGCTTTTTTA
>JAKIZN010000237.1 GCA_022708005.1 Bacteroidota bacterium
TAAGAGCGTATATGTTGGAATTAAAGGCAGAAAAAATACGAGAAATTGACTCACAAAATATGGATAAAGTGCTGCTTAGCTTTCCCGAGCAAGTCGAAAGTGCAATTGAAATTGGCAAAATATCGCCTACTATCAGAGGTGCTGCCGAACCCAATAAATTCTTGGTATTGGGCATGGGCGGCTCGGCTATTGGTGGTGATTTGCTTCGTTCTTATTGCAACGCCACAGCAGGGGCAAGCCATATTCAATTAATTATAAATCGCGGATATGAAATACCAGAATTTATTGATGAAAGCTGGTGCGTGATAGCTTCTTCATATTCAGGTGGTACAGAAGAAACTATTTCGGGCTATCAATTTGCAAAAGAGAAGACGAAAAAAATAGTCGCAGTTACATCTGGCGGAGAGTTGGAAGAGTTGGCAAATCAAGATGGATTTCCGATAGTAAAAATACCCGCTGGGCTAATGCCACGGTGTGCTATAGGCTATTCATTTTTCACTATGCTGCTGCAATTGATGCGGCTCTCGGCTTTCAAAGGCGACGCTGTTAGCTCGACGGAGGCGAGCATTAGCGAACTTTTGGACTTGTTGAGGAGCAGGAGCGAGCTTTACTCTTCGCAGTCGGTGGGCAATTCCGCTTATTTGCTAGCACAAAAGCTATATAATAAAATTCCAGTAATATATTCAGCAGAATCAAGACTTGACGTAGTTAATTTGCGCTGGCGCGGGCAAATTCAAGAAAATGCTAAACAGTTGGCTTTTGGGGCTTACTTGCCAGAAATGAACCATAACGAAATAAACTCTTGGTCTTTCCCCGCCGGAGTATATGAAAATTTTGTTGCTGTAATGCTACTCGATAAAGATTATCACCCAAAAACGCAGAAACGGTTTGGGGCAACAGAAAGCATATTGCAGGATATAGGTATAGAGGTGGTCAAGCTCTCGGGCGAAGGCGGCGGGCTGCTTACTCGGATGTTTGATTTAATATATTTGGCGGATTGGACAAGCTATTGGCTCGCGATTTTTAATAAAGTTGACCCAACTCCGATACCCGTTATATCTAAATTAAAAAAATTAATGCTATAAAATGCGCTTTAAGCAAGCAAATTTTCTCAAAAAAATATTTGAATTAAAATTTATTTTGAATTAAAATTTTATAATATTGGCTAAACTTGAGCAAAAAATAAAATGTTATTTTTTTATTTAAAATATTACAACATAATTTCGTTACTTATTTTTCAAAAAGTCGTTAAATTTGCACTTCAATAAATATAAATGGGCGTTTTTATGAACAACAAAACATTTTGCATTATAAAACCCGATGCGGTAAAAAAAGGATATATTGGCGATATTATTAAAATGATAATTGAAGCTGACTTCGAAATTGTAGCTATGAAGATGACAAAGCTATCGAGAGAGGAAGCATCAGTTTTTTATGCAGTTCATAAGGAAAAATTTTTCTTTGAAGAGCTATTGGAATACATTACAAGCGGTCCAATAGTAGTTTTAGCATTAAAAAAAGATGACGCTGTCGAAAATTTCAGAGCTTTGATTGGCGCAACCGATCCTACCGCTGCTGCCGAAGGGACTATCCGCAAGCGATTCGGCGAGAGCAAGTCTTATAATGCGGTGCATGGTTCAGATTCAGACGAAAATGCCGCTATCGAGCTATCTATTATGTTTGAACATTGCGATTTTATGGATTGTTGTGGAATGTAAATTCAGCACAGTTAGCCGAGAGCAAATAGACAAAAATCCCTATTGGGAATATGTCAAAGATAGGTATATACTCCCGACTGGAAGCGAAGGCGATTACTACTTTGTTCATACAAATGGTTCGGTGATGATTGTCCCATTGCTTGAGAATGGCGAATTGCTGATGACCGAGCAATATAGATATTTAGATAAAAGAATTAGCATTGAGTTCCCGGGCGGCGGAGTGAAGGCAAAAGGCGAATATCTCGCTTCTGCGCTAGATGAGCTTGCCGAAGAAACGGGAGCGTCGGCACAAAAAATAACTTATATCGGCGAATTTAATCCGTTCAATGGAGTTACAGACGAGATATGCGAAGTATATATAGCCGAAGGTATTGAAATAAGCGAGGCTATGCCAGAAGCATCGGAAGATATAAAAGTCTTAAAGCTAACTTGTGAGCAAATTGTAGATAAAATAAAAACAGGCGAAATATATGATGGAATGACAATTACAGCTTTTACTTTATTTTATTTGTATTATTATTCAGTTGATAGGAAATGTTGAAAAATTTGTTTATAGTTTTAGCTGTATCTCTTTTAGCAACAAACTTAACTTTTGCTCAAGCAGCTAAAGGCAGTGCCGACGAGCCGAAATCGCTCTCTACAAATTTATATAAGCTAAACGCAAAGTTTATGCTCAATGTGTTCCATAAATATATTCTTACAGAAGAATCAAAAATCACAAGAACTTCAAGCGACGAAAAAACTGTTACTTATAACAGAAAAGTTGTTTATCATTTGAATTTGAAGCAAAATTCGCTACCTGAAAATGGATTTAACGAAGTTAAATTGCTGCTCGATTCGCTTGAGTATTATTTATCCGAAGATGGCGAGCAAAAAGTTGCATATAATTCGCAAGACGATGAAGCGAATACTCCATATAATGTGCTTGATTATATGAATTACGGCATTCCGCTTGGGAAAGAATGCAATATTAACTATTCGCCGTATAATGACGTTGCCGATATTAAAGGCGAAGTGCTTGATGAATTTAGGGCAAGGCTTGACCACCCCGAAGATGGATTGCAAGACCCAGATGCCAAGTATATTTGGAAACGCTATTTGAGCAATTCGTATCTGGCTTTCTTGGGCGATGTGATGAAAAATACGATACCCGGTATTCCCATTGACCGTGATTCTACTTGGAAAGGTATATGTAGCTTTTACGTTGATGGAGTGCAGTATTTCGATACTATGAATGTTGCGTTGAAAGATTTCAATCCCAGAGAGTTTGTTGTTAGTGCAGAGTTGGACAGTCTCATAGGCGTTGCAGAGCCAGTAAATGTGCTTGGCTTTAATGAAATTGTTCAAATTTATAATCCAAAGGGCAGAGGCATAATCACTGTTCATGGCTCGCCAAGAGGGCAAATAAATTTAACTGAAATTGAAGCCGAAACCGAATTTTATTTTAAAATAGATAAAACTGAATATAAGCAAACTACGCAGACAAAATATTCGTGGAAATTAGATAAAATGTTTAGATAAGGAGGGGCTTGATGATTGTCAATTTTTCGCTCGTGAATGAGCTATTTAGAGGCTTTCACATCCAACGCTGGAACGATAGGGTGAGACCTATGGAATTTATTGAAATTGAC
>JAKIZN010000238.1 GCA_022708005.1 Bacteroidota bacterium
AAGCTGCTCAAGTATGCCCGCCACTTCCTGTGGATTAGAATTATCATAAATTTTAGCAAAAGTTATAAAATTACTTTTAGATGCTGTGTCAACCTTTGATTCCAGCATTTTTTCGTAATTCTCAACTCTTTTTTGAGATAATTCATATTTATCATTTGTTTTCTTCAGTTCATCACTTAATTTAAAAAGTGAATCTTTTAGAAAATCACTATTTTTCAAGGCTTTATCTGCATTATTATTTGCTCGTTTCACAGAATCTTGGTAATTTTTAATCGTGCCAGCAAGTGTTTTCAAAGAATCGCGAAGATATTTTTCAATTCTTATAAGTGAATCTTTTTTAATGATTAATTCATCTTTTTTCATCACTTGTTTTTCAAAATAATGCAAAGTTGACTTCGATATTTCGACAGTTGGCTCTATATAGACATATTTTAGTTGCTTTGGTTTCAGCTTACGCTTTGCTTTTGCCTTTTCGATTTCTTTTATTTTAACGATTTGCGTTGAATCTAATTCTTCTCTAAAGCCGAGTAGCTCTGGTTTATACTTAAACACAGCCAAAAATCCGCCCATCAGCAGTGCAAAAACTGTCGATACGATTATGACGCCAATAATTAGCTGCTTCCAAGTCATGCTATTCCTCACTTCCTTGTTTCAACCTAAACCTCGAAACTGCTATCTCATCAATAAAACTATTTTCTTCTAAATTGACTTCATAGTTATATTGCTCGATTTTCTTTTCCTTCAATTTTTGCAATATTTTTTCTTCCTTCATTGCCTCATTGAGCTTATATCGCCTAACACTTTCGATTTCCAAAAGTTGCTCTCTTTCTTTTTTAGCTTTTTCTATCTCTTTTTCTATCAATGATTTGTGAGCTATACGAGTTTGCATATCGGCAGCTTTTGAACTTGAATATTTGTTTTGCAAAAGATTATTTTTGTAATCTGACTTCTCTTTGATTAACTCATCTTTGCCGTAGCGCACTCGCAATACCATAGCAAGCGAATCTTTCGCATCGCTTACTTTGTGCGACCTAAGCTTAAGCAGCGGTTCGAGCCTAAAAGAGAATTTCTTTGCCATAATTTACGTAATTAATTATTTGCAATATTAACAACTGTTTGCACAACTTCATTATAATCAATATGTTCGTATATCCCTTGTTTTAAGAAGTCATTAATAACATCAATTCGCTCAATAGATTTATCTATCTTCGGGCTGCTTCCCCTTTGATAAGCACCGACGCTGATTAAATCTTCGGCTCCGCGGTAGACTGCCACCATTTCGTGCAGTGCCCTTGCGGCTTTCAAGTGTTCGCTTGAAACAACGTCGCTGCGGCAGCGGCTTATACTCTCCAAAATATCAATGGCTGGATAATGCCCTTCGGCAGCAAGTTTTCGCGATAAAACTATATGCCCATCTAATACGCCGCGAGCCGTGTCCGCAATAGGTTCATTCATATCATCGCCTTCGACCAGCACTGTATATATTGCCGTAATCGAACCTTTGTCTGATGTCCCTGCTCGCTCCATAACCCTTTGCAACATACTAAAAACCGACGGCGTATATCCCTTGCTTGTGGGCGGCTCGCCGATAGAAAGCCCAACTTCACGCTGAGCCATAGCAAGACGAGTAGCAGAATCCATCATCAGCATTACATCTAAGCCTTTATCGCGATAATATTCCGCTATGGTTGTAGCAGTAAGAGTTGCCTTGACCCTGATTAGCGGAGGCACATCACTTGTGGAAACTACCACAATCGAACGAGCAAGACCTTCTTCGCCAAGATCTTTTTCAATAAACTCTTTTACTTCCCTGCCGCGCTCTCCGATAAGCGCTATAACATTTACGTCGGCGGAGGTGTTGCGTGCAATTGAGCCAATCAAAGTGGATTTGCCGACCCCAGAGCCAGCAAACACGCCTATTCGCTGCCCTTTGCCGAGCGTAAGTAACCCATCGATAGCCCTAATCCCAGTGGATAAACTTTGCGAAATTCGGTTACGTTCGAGCGGATTTGGCGGAATGGCGTTGACTGATCTTAGCTTGCCCGCTATTATATCGCCTTTGCCATCCATTGGATTGCCCAAGCCGTCTATCACTCGCCCCAATAAATTATCGCCAACAGGAATAGATAGCGACCTGCCGGAAGATATTATTTCTGTAGAAGGCTCGATTTCAGCTAAATCACCAAGTACCATAGAAAGTATGCGATTATCCTTGAAGCCGACTATTTCGGCTTGAGCGATAGTCTCGCCACGCTGATTTTTCAAATAGCAAATTTCGCCTATCGGTGCTTTGGGTCCATCGCTTTCTAATACTAATCCTACAACTTTTCTAACTCTACCAATGCGAGCAAGCGTGTCCGACGTTTTTATAGCTGGCACAAGATGCTTCAATATTTTCTCTTTGCGTCGCACTTTTTTTACTCGCTTTCGTTGGTACTTTCGTTAATATTGCTGCTGTCGCCACTTGAGCCCAAATCTTCGCTTTCGGGAATATTTGGGATAATAGTATCCATAATATCTGGATAGCTTTCGGCTATGTTTCGCTCTTTTTCAATTATTAGCTTATCATAAGCAGGCGCCAGCGAAGTATTTATTCGCTCTATTTGAGTAGAAATTCGAGCATCGATAATTCCAGCAGAAGTATGAATGATGCAACCGCCACGTTCCACTTTATTCGATTTCGATATAGCAACTTTTTCTATATTAGGCAAGTCCGACAAAAGATTTGAGCCGACTGCATCTAACACATCATAGTCCATTTCGTTCAGTTCGATTTTAAAGACTTCTTCGTCAGAAATTTCATCAAATGCTTTGCGAATTTGCGAAATCACAACTTTTTCGCCTTGCTGTGCCTCTACATCAATAATTTTTCTTGCTATAAGCACGCTTAGCTCTACTATAAGGTCTTCCAATTGGCTTTGCTCTTTTAAAAATTCCTGCTTTAGCTTAAAAGCTATACTATCAAATCTCTTAATCCATTGTGCGTTAGTTTCGATTTCAGTTTGATAAACTGCACGAGCTGAATCTTGTCCATCTTGAAAGCCTTTGTCATAAGCTGCTTGCACTTCTTGCGCTGCTTCTTCTACTGTAATTACCTCGCCGGGAACTCGGCGAAGGTCGACTTCTATCGGCTCATTTGAATCAGAAATTGTATAAGTTTCAGAGAAAAATGTTCTTTTAGGCTTGGGTGGCTCTGGCGGTGCCTCTTCGACCACTTCTTCTATTGGCTTCGGAATTTCTATAGGCTCTGCCTTTGCCTCTTCCATATCCTTTAGAAATCTCAGCTCCAAGTCTTTGATTTTTTTATCAAATTCGCGGC
>JAKIZN010000239.1 GCA_022708005.1 Bacteroidota bacterium
TCTGCCCGTAATGTCGATATAGCCGTATAACCCGCCTGCTTCGGCAGGTGCGAGCCCCGAGCTAAACGCCCCCGCATCGCTATATTTGAATGGAATAATTAGCTCGCCCGATGGACTGATATATCCGTATTTGTCTTTTTGCAATGCCAAAGCAACTCCGTCGCTGATCTCGCCAACGTAATCATACTCAGGCTGTATGATTAATTCGCCTTTATCGTTTATAACACCGAACCTCTCGCCGTAAGTATGTTCCGCTGTTTTTTGCAAATTTCGATAAGCCGCCCGCCCATTTTTAAAGCTACCGATAATGTCCGATGTCTCTTCAAAAACAAGATTATTCTGCTCGTCAATCACTGCATATTTATATCCATAAGTAACAAATAGAAACTTTTTCGCTATTCGGACTGTTGCCTTGCCTTCCGAAAAATAAGCCCATTGTGGCATTTGAAAATACGGAAAAGAATCTGTTCCATAAACTTTATAAAGTGCCGAAAAAGGTGTATCATATATATGCGGTATGACCGTTTTGCCGTCCAAGTCTATATATCCAACTTTGCCATCTTCTACAACTGGAATAAGCTGAGACTTTGCACTCAGAGTGGCTACGCATATCAGCACAATGATCGCCAAATGTTTCATTCTGTTTCCTCGCTTTCAAAGTCGGTGTTTTCCTCTTCGGACAAAATACTTTGGGAAGATTTTAAAATTTTATCCGCTTCCTCTCTCGATATGGATATTGTTAAATCTTTATCATCGTTTGCAGAGCTCGAAAGTTCGGTTGCTATGTCATCAACTTCACGCAATTTAGGCAAATCATCAAGCGAGCGAATACCGAAAATTTTGAGAAAATCATTAGTTGTGCCGTAGAGCAATGGCTTGCCCAACACGTCCTTGCGTCCCAGGATTCTAACAAGATTTTTCTCGGTCAGCGAATTAACTACTTCGCTGGAGTTTACCCCTCTGATTTGCTCAATTTCTGGCTTGGTTATTGGCTGCTTGTATGCAATGATAGCCAAAGTTTCTAATGCGGCTTGCGAGAGCCTTCGGCGAGTTTTAGCTTTGATAAGACTATAGATGTATTCGCCGTAGTGCGATAGGGTAGCAAATTGATAGCCGCCGGCGTAATTCACTATTTGATATGGTCTTCCCGTATTTATCAAATCCAAATTGATGCCTTGTATTAGCTCTTCGAGAGTCTCTGGAGTAAAGTTTAGATTCCTTGCAATTTCGTCGTCTATTGTTAGCTCGTCTGGGTGCGAGGCATCTGTTTCGAGATCTTCGGCTGGCGAAATCGTTTCGTTGGTAATAAGTAATTTATATAAAGTCTTAAATGTTACAACTTCATCGCTTGCAAATATTATCGCTTCGATTATGCTTTTTTGCTCTTCGCGGGGCAGTTTCAAAAATAAATTGTCGCTATACATATATTTTCAAAAATATCAATGTTTTACTAATTATTGCTTGGCTTCGCATAAATTGCTATATCTCCAAAGTTTTCGCTCTGATAAATATGTATCATTTGCAATTTCAGCATTTCCAAAATAGCTAAAAATGTAACGATAATATGCTGCTGATTATAATTTTCTATAAAACTAAAAAAGCTCAGCCTTGTTTGCTGGGCAAGCATTTCCCTTATGGCGACTATTTTATCTTCTACCGATACGTTGAATACTTCGACAACGTGCTTATATTCGTCTGCTTTTGCTCTGCTTGTCGCTATCTGAAAGGCTTTCATTAGATCGAATAAAGTAGCGTTTTTATATATATTCCCGCTATTAGCCTGCTGATATTCAGCCTCGAAAAGCTCTTTATAAAACGTATATCTATTGGCTTCGGCTTTTACGGCTAATTCGGCAGATGCCTCTTTAAACTGTTTATATTCAAGGATTTTTTGCACCAGCACTTTGCGGGGATCGTCTATTTCCACTCCATTTTCATCAGTTTGGCGTGGCAGCAGCATTTGGGTTTTTATGTACATCAAATTAGACGCCATCAAGATAAATTCGCCCGCTAGCTCAAGATCGAAGTATTGCATCAATCGGATATAATTGAGAAACTCTTCGGTAATTTTAGAAATAGGAATATCATAAATATCTATTTCGTCTCGCTTAATAAAATAAAGCAAAAGATCGAAAGGTCCCTCAAAGTCCGGCAATTGAATTTTATACATTGCATAAATCCGTTACATCTTAACCTGCAAAGATACGGAATTTTTCCTATTATCAGACTGCTAAATTTTCAGAATCAAGCGACGGGCAAGCCTAAGCTTTAGAGGCAGCCTGCTCGCTTATCAATTTCTTCAGCCTTCGGCGTTCAATTAAAAAGAAGGTTGATGCTATGAAAAAAGCTAATAAATCAGAAACTGGAGTGAATGCCCAAAGTCCATCTAAGCCAAAGTGCAATGGCAAAATAAACATAAGCGGCAATATAAAGACTATTTGCCGTGTTAGAGTTAGAATTACGGACTTAACAGATCTGCCTATTGCTTGGAAGTATGCGCTGAGTATAATTTGGAATCCAACTATTGGTATCATAGCAGAAAAAATCACGAGTCCATGCGAGCCAACGGCGATTAGCCTTGTATCATCTTCGCTAAATAGCGATATAAATGCTTCGGGGAAAAGGTGGATAGCAATCCAGCCGGCAACGCAAATCATCGTGGCATATAACATACCTTTTCTTAAAGCAGCCCGAACTCGTCGGTATTGCTTGGCGCCGTAGTTATATCCAATAATTGGCTGGATACCTTGATTTAACCCAAAAATTGGCATAAAAAAGAACATTACCATGCTATTCACAATGCCCATAGCGGCGACTGCGACCTCTCCGCCATATTGCAAAAACTGCGTGTTGAGCAGTAGGAAAATTCCACTCGATGCGGCGTGCATAAGGAAAGGCGATATGCCAATTGAAAAGATTCCTTTGATTATTTTTATCTGTGGTACTAAATTAATAACTTTTATGTTTAGCAAGCTCTTGCGTCCTAAGAAGTAATATAGCACCCACATTGTGGATATAACTTGAGAAAGCACAGTAGCCCAAGCTGCTCCTTTGATTCCCCAGCCGAAGTTAAATATAAATATTGCATCTAATACAATATTGGAAATTGCACCGATAAGCATAGTGGACATTGCTATGCGCGGGTTGCCTTCGCCGCGTATTATCGCATTAAGCGAGAATGAAGTAATTTGAAAAATATTCCCGTATAAGATTATCTGAAAATAATCGCGGGCATAGTCAAAAACATCGCCACGAGCGCCAAAGAAACATAGTAAGTCCTTTAAAAATATCAAGAGTGGCGT
>JAKIZN010000240.1 GCA_022708005.1 Bacteroidota bacterium
TTAAAGTATATGAATACAACGGGCAAGGCGTATCAACAATTTACAATGTAGCTGACAACGTAGGCAACCCTGCAACTCGCAAGACTTCAATTAAAGAAGCAGTAGCAGGCGAAGTTCTTGCTGATAACTTCTCAGTTTCGGCAGTAGCTCCAAATCCAGTAAGCGAAGCAGTAAACTTCTCTATCTATGCAAGCAATGCTGCTAACTACACAGTTGAGTTAGTTTCCTTGACTGGCGAAAGAGTTGCTATCACAAGCTATCAGCTAACTGAAGGCACAAATTACATCTATATGCCACTCAATGGCAACGTTGCTGCTGGCGTATATTCCTTACGTATTTCAGACGGCGTAGAAGTTATCAATCAACCAATCGTGGTTATGCCATAACTTCCGTTAATCTCGCAAGAGAAAAAGGCGCTCTCCGCTCAAGCGGGGAGTGCTTTTTTTTTTATTAAAAATAGAGTGTTTTGAACTCAAATAATCCCAAATAATGCATTAGAGAAATTTTGACCTCAACCCCCCAGCCCCTTCTCCAAAGGCGAAGGGGAGCAAGAGTAGATGTCCTACACCTTTTGTCTGAATCAGGATTTTCAAGATTAAAGGATTAACAAGATTATTTCCGACTGCTATTCAATTTTATTCCTTTCTTATCCCGGTAATCATATAATCCAGAAAATCCTGATTCTGACTGTAAAAATAGATGTCCTACACCTTCGAGGTGTAGGACATCTGGAAAATAGTGGGTAGACAATAGAAAAGTTTCTATTGAATTATCTGGGTTTATTCCTTTCTTATCCCGGTAATCATATAATCCAGAGAATCCTGATTCAGACAATCCTATAATCACCTTCAGACAAGCCCAATAGCATATTGGATTACTTGATGCCTAAATTGCTATAAGTTTCGTCTAATGTTTTAACGTCGTTAGTGATAATTAGTAGCTTATCGAAAGGACACAAAGTAGTGTTCCCTTTCGGTATGAAGTATTGCTCATCTCGCTTGAGCATAACCACGAGCGTTTTTTCTGGTAGAGGCAGGCTCATAATCTGATTGCCCAAACTTAATATTTCTGGCGAAATCTCAATTTCTGCTGTGATAGATTTAATATCATCGGAGAACTCTACGTCGAACTCCTTTAACTTCTTTAATTCTTTATGCTTTTCAGTGATGCCAAACCATTTCGCGACAATCGGCAATGAAGTGCCTTGCACAAGCAGTGAGATAAGTGTGCAAAAGAATACTATATTGAAAATAACATCTGCATAAGGCACATTATGTGCAAGCGGGAAAATAGCGAAAATAATCGGCACAGCCCCACGCAAGCCAACCCAAGAAATATATGCTTTATCAGCAAAAGGCATTTTTCTGAACGGCAGCAAACAAAGATGAACAGCAAAAGGTCTTGCAATAAAGATAATGATAACGCTAATCAGCAAGCCGGGAACTATCACCGATACCAATTCTCGCGGATTGACTAACAGCCCCAAAGTTAAAAACATTATTAATTGGCTCATCCACGCGAGCCCATCAAAGAAGTGTAGCGATGAGCGTTTGCTCACAAATTTGGAATTGCCAATTACTAATCCGCTAATATAGACTGCAAGATAGCTATTGCCTCCCAAAACGTCTGTGATGGAAAATATAAATAAGCAGATAGTAAATACTAAAATTGGATAAAGCGAATCGTTGCCAATCTTAATTTTATTGATGAAATACACGGCTAATTTGCCTAACGAATAGCCTATTGCTCCGCCTATTGCCAATTGCCAGACAAGCTGCATGCCTACCATCCAATAATTTGGCGCCGCTTCGGCTTTGATTACCTCGATTAATGCAATCACCAAAACATACGCCATAGGATCGTTGCTACCGCTCTCAAGCTCCAGCATAGGTCTAATGTTATTCTTTAAATGGAGTTTTTTTGATCTTAAAATAGAAAACACAGATGCAGAATCAGTTGAGGACATAGTTGCGGCGATCAAAAATGAAGTGGTTAGTCCAACTTTTGCCGAGTCGCTGCTCATACCAAGCACCCACCAAATAAGCACCCCAGTAATTGCCGCAGTGATAAGCACTCCGATAGTTGCTAAAATCACACCTTGTGCTATTACTGGTCGAATTTCATTAATTTTTGTGTCTAATCCACCAGAGAAAAGTATCATACATAGCGATATAGTTCCAATCGCTTGGGCAACTTGTATATTTTCAAATTGGATACCGAATCCATCGCTGCCGCTAATCATTCCCACCGATAAGAAAAGCAACAGAGCAGGCACACCAAACCTTGAGCTTACTTTGCCCGCCATAATACTTAAAAAGAATAAAAAAGATACTACTAATAAAACTATTTCAAATTGAACATTTAGCAAGTATTAAAACTCCAATTGGTTTAGTAAAGTTACCTATGAATTTGCTTTTAATTTGACAACATTGGCACACTCATCGGCAGTTAGCTATCTTGCAAATATATTTAGAAATTGTGTAGTATGCAAACAAAAGTTTTTCGCTATAAAAAAAACCTTCTGACGCAAGCAAGAGCAAGCCAGAAGTTTTTTTTGCTTTAACCCAAATAGTTCAATAGAAACTTTCCCATTGTCTATTAGCTGCCAGATGTCCTACACCTTCGAGGTGTAGGACATCTTAAAGCCAAATATTTCCTTACGGATACGCATTCAGTTAGAATTCCTAATGCTTTTTTTTGCTCTAAATTAGCAGATTTTTACTTTGCCGCTTCGATAAGTATTTTGCGGTGGCTAATTTTATCCCCGCTTCGAAGTTCGAGTATATATGAGCCAGTGAGCAATTGGCTTGTATTTATTCTTGCTTCCGATTGCCCCACAGTTTGCTGATATACTTTTTTGCCACTCATATCGAATACATTAATTTCATCAATTGGCTGCTCGCTTATAATATTGACGAAGTCCGCAGCAGGATTTGGAAACACAGAAATTTCAGCATTATTACCTTCCACTCCAGAAGATTGTTTATTGGCAACAGCAAAGTTGTTCAGCATCACTGTTCCGCCATATCCAGATATATATCGCACTTTGAATCGAGCATTTTGCAAATCCGCATATTGACTTAAGTCAACTTCAAAAGTTTTCCAATGCCCTTCTGGATCGAACAAGCCCTCTTCGATTGGATATGGATTGAACAAAGGCGAGGGAAGCGTCAGCAAGCCATCGCCATATTTTTTCAAAATTGTGGTAAAAGTATTCCCGCAATCGCCAGAAATCAGTATTTCTAAAGTATCCGTTACAGTAAAACTCTGCTCAAAATATGGCGG
>JAKIZN010000241.1 GCA_022708005.1 Bacteroidota bacterium
CCGCCATATTCCGATACTTTCACGGGGCGGTCGCCTTCGCGTGTATTCATGAATATTTTTCCTTTCTTTAAGTCGTTTAGTACGTTGACATCTATCGCCTCTAAGTACTGGTAGCCGAGCGAAAGTTTGAAATTTTTCAAGAAGTTAAATCTAATATGATACTCTATGCCTTGCGTATAAACTTCGTTTAAATTGAAATAGCTCCAAACTTGTGATCCGTTATTTTTATTTGCAATGGGCAGAGTTTCTATCATCTCGGAAATTCTATTTCTGAACACATTTAATTTAGTATCAATATTATCGTTAATATCCCACACAAAGCCGAAGTTCAAAGATATAGAACGCTCTGGCTTAAGTTCGGTGATTGTAGCTGGATCGATAATATTATCTACAATAACTCCATCTCGCACCAATTGTTCAAATCTTTCTTTAAAGAAAGAAACGCCAAAAACGCTATAGCCAGCTACTGAATTAGTCCAATCCAAGTAAAGCTGCTGAAAAGTCGGAGCTTTAAATCCTGATCCAACCGAGCCTTTCAACACAAAGCCGTCAAATAATTTATAAGAAATAGCTAACTTTGGACTTAAATTATCTGCATAATCGCTATGCCAATCATACCTTAAACTTGCTAAAATATTAAGTTTTTTCGATGCTATCCAATCTTCTTGCACAAAGCCGTAGAATGAGTTAGCATCAATCGTTTCTCCGTTTAACCTTTGCGCTTCTACCGTTTCGTAAGTTGCCCCACCGCCAAAAGTTAAAAGATGCTGCAGCGCAAACATCCAATTCCATTGAAACTCTAATTTGGAAAGCGTCTGGTCGAATGTATATTTATCATATAATTCGCCATTATCTTTAAACGTATATTCCGAAAGCGTCGAATATTTTGTATGGTAAGCGCGAGCTTCTATATTGAAAAGTTCGCTATATTGATGCTTCCCGATAAGACTAAAGCCGTAATCTCGCAAGTCGCTTCTATCATCAACTTTGCGAGCTGTATCGCTTTCGATAATATCATAAAAGTTAGCTTGGTCTTCGGTGTTTAGCCTAAGCCCAAACTTGATTGATGTGCGGCTGTCGAACTTATAAAGAAAATCATTAGAAAGCGTGTAATTTACATATTTTGGCGCAGCTTTGCCGTAATTTTTTTCTGAGATTTTAAATCCATCGCTTGAAAGCCTATCAATAAACAAGTTATTACTTAGCCTGCCATCAAGCAACGAAAAGCCATTTTCTATGCCTAAATCTACTGTATTATAAGACTCGTATCTCGCATTTGCTCTAACCGAAACTCCTTGCTCTGGCTCATTTGTAATAAGATTAATTACGCCCGCCAACGCATTAGAGCCGTATAAGGAAGAAGACGGACCTTTCACAACTTCCACCCGCTTAATATTTCCCATAGCAAGCCTTCGCACATCTAAAATACCGCCATTTCGCCCTATTAGAGGCTCGCCGTTTATCAGTATTAGTGCGTAATCTGGGTCTAATCCTTGTATTTGAATGCCTTTGCCGTGATCTTCGACAAGCACCATCCCCAACTCTTCATTCAGTACATTATCAAGCCTAAGCCTCGATGCCGAACTGATTGCTTCATTGGTAACAACGTCAGTCGCAATTGGATTGCTCTCTATCTGCTTTGCGGTTCGAGTTCCAGTTACCACAACGTTTTCCTTAATTCTATATACATCAAGCATTGTCAAATTCAGAGTATTTACTCCGTTTTTAATGCCAACAATGGTATCTAAAGGGCGGCAACCTGCACGACTCAACTTTAGTTCATACTCTCCCGTGGGCAAATTGTTAAACTCAAAAGTGCCATCTACTTTTGATGTAGTTTGCAATTTCAACTTTGGGATTCTTACTGATACCGCAGCAATAGGAGTGTCTTCTGGGTTAACAATTAGACCTTTTATGGAGTTGTTGTCGCAAATTAACGAATACTTAACAAATATTAATGCAAATAAAAAAACAGCTTTATTCATCATATTTTAATGCTACTCAACACTATTTCAGAATTATTTAATTTAGCTTGTGCTAAATATCGCAACAAAATTACGAAAAAAAACGTATAAGTCAATAGAAAAATATTTCTAAAAATTAATTTTACCAAATAGGGTATGGTTAGCAAGCTAATCAATTATGAGCGAAAACTAATAGTTCAGCCTTATGAATTGAAAATTATCAAATTATTAATTTTATTTATCCGATTAATTTATTTATATTTGTAATGTTAGTTGAAAGTAAATATAAAATTTAGGATTAGCTAAATTGAGAAAAACCGCAATTATATTAATTTTACTATCGATAAGTGCTTATTTCTATGCAAGTACGGCGCTATCGCATATTCATATAATTGATGGGCAAATAATATTTCATTTTCATCTAGGCGCCGACAGCAAATCCGAAAAAGACTGCAAACATCAGCACTCTAAAAACGAATTGCTTGCTATCGACGGTATAAATAAAATTCTCGATGAGACCCTGCTAACCGACATTTTCACGCTTAAGGCAGATGATTGCTCTGCAAAATACCAAAAGCCTCTTCCCAAAAACTCTGCACAGTCATCTGTAATATGCAGCGTCAAACAGCTCCGAGCTCCACCTTTTATAGCATAAATCATATCGCAATATTTCCTATTTTTTTGCTTTTTAAAATTTGTATTCATTATATTTTCAAATAGCATTCATAATTGTGTGCTAAAAACAAATAAAAATATCGGAGTTTATATGAAAGCCATAAGCAATGTGTTTTCAAAATATATATTAGTTATTTTAGTTTTTGGACTGTCGGTGCTTCCAGCGATAGCCCATGAGAATTGCATAGAAGGTCAAGTGATAATAAAAAATGGCAAAGCCGAGCCTGTCATTGGAGCAACTGTTAGAATTTTAAATACGATGCTTGGCACTATTACCAATAAAAAAGGAAAGTTTCACTTAAAGAATATACCAAGAGGAAAGCACGAGTTGGTTATCACAGCTGTTGGGCTGAAACCGCTGCACCATAAATTTGAAATTACCCAAGGTTTGAAAGATGATCTAGTTATAGATTTCGAAATGGAAGAAGCGGCAGTGCAAACAGCTGATGTTGTTGTTACTGCTACTCGCTCGGAAAAAATATATGAAGATACGCCTGTAAAAGTATCTGTTATTAGCGATAAGGTTTTCGAGGCGACCAGTTCTGTTAGCTTGAAAGAAGGCTTGAACTTTCAGCCCGGCTTGCGAACCGAAACGAATTGCCAAAATTGCGGATTTAGCCAAATAC
>JAKIZN010000242.1 GCA_022708005.1 Bacteroidota bacterium
TAATGTTTTTGGCTGGGTTAGACCTTGATTTAAATCAGATTAAAAATAATCGCTCGCACAGCATACTATTTGGTGCTGCCACTTTTTTACTGCCGTTGTCGCTTGGGTTTGTAGTAACGCATTTTGCTTTAGGTTATAGTATTACGGCGGCATTAGTCATTTCTTTAATGTTTTCAACCCACACGCTTGTTGCATATCCGATTGCTAGCCGACTTGGGCTATCCCAAACACGAAGCGTGGCAACTGTGATAGGTGGAACTATTATAACGGATACCACAGTGCTTATTGCGTTTGGTGTAACTATTAACTATGCGCAGGGCAATCTTGATGGATTTTTCTGGTTCAAATTTTTGGCACTGCTCGCGATATTTATATTAGTTGTGCTGTGGATTTTTCCCAAAATTGCCCGCTGGTTCTTTAAAAATATTGAAGAGGAGAACTACTCACAGTTTATTTTTATCTTTGCTATGTTTATGCTTGCAAGCGTGTTAGCAGAATTGGCGGGAGTAGAGCCTATCATCGGAGCATTCTTCGCTGGACTTGCTTTCAATAGACTCATACCGCATAGCTCTAGTTTGATGGGTAGACTGAACTTTTTCGGAAATTCGCTTTTTATACCGCTATTTTTAGTTAGCGTCGGTATGCTGATAGATTTAAGCGTCTTTTCTAACGGCTATACTGCTCTTTTTATAGCTGTAGCGCTCACTATAGTGGCTTTGCTTAGCAAATGGGTGGCTGCGCAATCGACACGAGCGCTATTTAACTACTCTCCTAATGAAGCTAACTTGATATTTGGGCTTAGCAGTTCTCACGCTGCGGCAACAATAGCCGTGATATTAATTGCATACAATCTTGGAATTGTCGATAGTAATGCCCTTAATGCAACAATTTTGATTATATTGGTTACCTGCCTTATCGGTTCATTTATAACCGAAAGAGCGGGTCGCAAGCTCGCAATAGAAGAGCAAAGCAAAAAAGAAGTTGATACTATGCTTCCGCTTAGGATTTTGATGCCTTATGCAAATCCAAATAGCGTTGATAAATTGCTTGATTTAGCTGTTGCACTCAAGGAAGCAGATAGCGAACAGCCAATTTTCCCGCTTTCTGTTGTGATGGAAGGCGATGCGCATGCTACGACCATTGCGGATAGCAATAAGGCTATTGAAAATCTAGCTAAGCTTGCATATCCGAATGAAACGCGAATCACGCCAGCTTCTCGCTTGGATACTAACGTTGCCAATGGAATTGTCCGAGCAGTAAAAGAAATGATGATAACCGTTTTAATACTCGGTTGGACGGGGAAATCGAGAACTTCAGAGTTTTTCTTTGGTAGAAAAACAGATAATATTTTGGAAGCTACTAATCAAACTGTGATGATAGCTAAGCTCAATCATCTGATTAACTTAACAGATAAAATTTATATCTACGTCCCAGAAAATGCTGAGTTTGAAGTTGGGTTCAGGCGATGGCTTTATTTGGTAGACCAAATTTGCAAAAATGCAGCGGCAAGTGCTGTTTTTTATGGTAACGACGAATCGTTGAAAAGAATAGCGGCTTATGCTAAAAAATATAAAATCATCGAGGATTCTTCTTTTAATCCGCTCGGCACAGTCGATGCATTCTATGCGGTTGCTAAACAAATCGGAGAAGATGATTTATTGCTAATTGTTTCTTCGAGAGTAAAGGGTATATCTTATTCAACTGAATTAGAAGTGCTAGTGGATACTATTACCGAAGAGTTTGAAAAATTGAACTTTGTGCTGCTATACCCAGAAATTAGCACTACTATTGAGACAGATGAAATACTAAATGTTGACGTATTAGAGTCTTCGTTTATCACAGAAAACATTAATTTATATCAAAAAGCTAAGAAATTAATAAAGGGGAAACTGCAACCGCCACGATGATTGATGTTTCGCAGGCAAATTTTTTGGCTTTATTTTAATCCCGAAGGGATTTGATGTTTGTAGAAAATAAGATTGCATAACCCAATGCGACTCCTACGGAGTCGTATAAATCTCCGATTATTCATTACTACAAACATTTGAACCCTTTGGGTTCGTTACAATTTGGCTTTAAGATGTCCTACACCTCGAAGGTGTAGGACATCTACTATTACAGTCTGAATCAGGATTCTCAGGATTATATGATTATCAGGATAAGAAAGGAAAAAATTGAACAGTAGACAAAATAATCTTGTTAATCCTTTAATCATGAAAATCCTGATTCAGACAAAGATGTAGGACATCTGGGGAACAGCTAATAGGCAATGGAAAAGTTCCCATTGCATTATTTGGGATAAATTTGAATTATTTAAAAAATAATGCTTGCTATTTCGATTTTTTTATGTTTATTTTCATTTAGAAATATTTACAAATTTATAAAAGTTTATCTTATGAAGTATTTTAAGGTTTTTTCTGGTCTTATGGCTGTAATAGCTATTTTCATAATGATAATGGGGTGCAATGAAAAAGAAATTCCTATCCAATTTCACTCATCAGAACTATTAATTCAATCAAGTATTAGTCAAGCTTACAGAGATTCAATAGGTTCTCTACACAATGAGATGCTTGCATACATGAGAGAAAATAATTCACTATATTGTGCTAATCATGATAATGGCTTTTTAGACCATGTTGGGGACTATATTATAGTAGATAGAAAAACAGTAATTAAAAAAAGTTTATATGATCGTTTTCGAAATCAAATTATTGACTTTGCAAATATAAAAGGATGGGATTATAACGTTGTTCAGGCTGAGTTGGCTAATATTGATGCTCTATTCCGGCATATTGGTGCATTTAAAACTAATGCTCAAGGTGTAGAATATGTTGACTTTTGGCAGGATAGTCACAAAATTTTGCAAGCTAGACTCGAAATGGGCGATATTACTCAATACCATTATGATAAATTGATAAGGATTATTGATGAAGTTTCATACGGTGACCCTTTTAAGATGGATTCTTTAACCAACTTGTTGCCTTATGATTCTTTATATGCGATTGGCGATTATACTTTTGTTAAATTTCAAGCAATTGAAGATTATAGCGGAACTTACTGGACAGAATTATTTTGCTATCGACTAGAACCATCATCTATTATAAGTAGAAGAGATAATAAAGTAAGTGGAGATAAAATTCTTCGGCATGCTACACATGAACAAAGAAACACTAATTTAGAGAATACACTAACTGCGATAGCAGCCGGTCTCGCTGATGCGTCAGCCTCTGG
>JAKIZN010000243.1 GCA_022708005.1 Bacteroidota bacterium
CGCAAGATTTATATGATTTGACCGTAGGGCTTGCCGCCGAGCTTCTCGTTTTGTCCAAAAAGGAAAGCAATGGCGAATCGGCAAGAGCTTCAGTCGAAAGAGTAATAAGCAGCGGGATGGCTTACGATAATTTTGTGCAATGGATAGAGCATCAAGGTGGGCATTTGGGCAAGTCCCACGCTGAGAATAGCAATACTTCTATATATGTTATCAAGAGCAAAGATGCTGGCACGATAAGTTCATTTGATACAAAAATGTTAGGCTTCGCCGCTATTGAACTTGGAGCAGGACGCAAAAAGCCCGACGACCAATTAGATCTAACCGCGGGCATAAAACTTTTGAAAAAGCAAGGCGACAAGTTCGAAAAAAATGAAGCTATAGCCGTCCTTTACGGTAGGGATAAATCTAGATTTGAAGTAGCTGAAAAAATATTTATGAGCAGCATAAACTCAAGATAATACATTAGAAGCTCTAACTGAATGCGTGTCCGTAAGCGAAATGTTAGGTTTTAAGATGTCCTACACTTCAAAAGTGTAGGACATCTATTTTTACAGTCTGAATCAGGATTCTCAGGATTATATGATTATCAGGATAAGAAAGGAATATGGAGCTATTTCACAAGGTAACAGACGAGAGCGTCTGTGTTTCCCAGATGTCCTACACTTCAAAAGTGTAGGACATCTATGTCTATGTCTTTCTCTCCTTCTCCACCGGATAAGTGGCTGGGGATTGAGGTCAAAATTCCTAATGAATTATTTGGGTTAAAAATAAAGGCGAACATTACTGCTCGCCCTTATTTTTCTATCGTTAATCATTAATTAACCAAATATTGCCAGCAAAATGCCAGCAGCGATAGCAGAGCCAACTACTCCCGCAACGTTTGGTCCCATAGCGTGCATAAGCAAATAATTTTGTGGATTATATTCAATGCCTACGTTATGCGAAACTCTAGCTGCCATCGGGACAGCCGAGACTCCAGCAGAGCCAATTAGTGGATTGACCTTGCCGCCGCTTACTTTATACATTAATTTGCCCATAAGAACGCCACCAACTGTGGACATACCAAAGGCAGTTACGCCCAAAATTATAATGCCCATCGTTTCTAACTTAAGAAATGTTTCTGCGGACATTGTGATGCCGACAGCCGTTCCTAAAAAGAAAGTAACTATATTTATCAACTCATTTGACGCCATTTTAGTAAGCCTATCGACTACGCCGCTTTCTTTAAGCAAATTCCCACCCATCAACATAGCAAGAAGCGGTGCAGTGGGCGGAACTACTAAGATACTCACTACCATCACCACAATAGGAAAAATGATTTTAGCTCGCTTAGATGCCTGCTTTGGAGGAGGCATAACCACCTTTCGCTCTTTGTCATTGGTGAGCAGCTTCATTATAGGCGGCTGAATCAGCGGCACTAATGCCATATAAGAATATGCCGCAACTGCAATTGGTCCCAGCAGATGCGGTGCAAGCTTAGATGTTAAGTAAATTGCGGTAGGTCCGTCTGCTCCGCCGATAATTCCAATTGAAGCTGCTTCTGGATAAGTAAAACCAAGCAATACAGCAAAAATAAATGCTGCAAATACTCCAAATTGGGCGGCTGCACCGAGCAAGAATGTTTTTGGATTAGATAGCAATGGACCAAAATCCGTCATTGCACCAATGCCAAGAAAGATTAACGGCGGGAAAATTTCTAATTTTATACCTTTTGATACCCAATAATATAGCCCGCCCGCTTCTTTGAATATAGGTTCGCCATTGACCAATTCAATTATAGGCGCAATAAGCAGATTAGAGTTCGGAAGATTTGCCAATATAGAACCGAACGCTATAGGAAGAAGCAATAGAGGTTCAAATCCTTTAACAATAGCTAAGTATATTAATACTCCAGCGATAGCATACATTATCAAATGGGGCAGCCCAAGCGACCAAAAACCCATTTGGCTTATAAAGTTCATTAAATGTTCAAGCATACTTACTGTCCACTCCTTTCCCATTGTTTTTGGATATTATGCGAGCTGATAAGGTTCATACGACCTATTGTCGCCCACGAAGTTGGATTTGAATCACTCAAAAATCTTAAGTTTTTAACTACAATTTGTTTCGACAGCATAGATTCTGCCGCAGCGGTGATGACAGCTAATAATTCTTCGTCGCCGTCAGGTGCAGCTTTGTTTGCTCGCGAGCTTGCCGCCATATTGCGAAGCCTTTCTGCTCTTTCTTTTTGTCGCTCGACTGCCCAAGCATCTACTTTATTTATCAAGCCGATAACTAAGTAGAAAAAAAGCAAACAGCCTATAACCCCACCCATGCCAACTACCAGCACTACAAAGCTTTCACCTAGTCTTTCCCACATATTTACTCCAGAATTATAAAACTAAGCAAATAATAGGTAACACAATAATGAATTTGCGAATTACCCATTTTATAAAGATAAGAAATATTAGTGAAAAATTAACCAATAAAAATAAAATAATTGTCGATTAATTTTATTGTGAGGAAATTTTACCGATAAAATTTACCTGCAATTATCATCTGACTTCGACGCTGCAAATAGCTCCGCAAACCTTTTTGATAGACGGGTCTGTTATTCGATAATATCTTAGCAGCCCATCAGGACGGCAATCGACTATGCCGTGATTTTGCAAGTGCTTTAGTTGCTTAGATACGTTTGCTTGCAGCAGCCCAGTAGATTCTACAATATCGGACACGCTTTTCTCGCCGTCAAATAGCGAGTGGATTATCTTAAGTCGCGATATTTTGGAAAGCATCCGAAATTTATCGGACATCAGCTCAAATTCGCTTTCGGAAAATACCTGCCTATCGGCTGCGTTCCCTTCATAAATTTCATAGTCTATTGCACACATAAAAACCAATTAATATTAGTTAATATTGCCGTTTTTTAAGTATGCAAAGTTAATAAAAAAAATCGATTTTTTACAGTGAAATAAAGTTAATATAGCGTCATTATTCCTTTAATGCACCAGCCGTCAAGCCTTTTATTATTTGCTTTTGGAAAATCATAAATATAACGATTATCGGTATTGCCGATAGCGAAGCGCCAGCAAATAAATGTCCCCAATCTATCGACTGCTTGCCAAGATAAAAAGTTAGCCCAACGGGCAGAGTTCGATACGCTTCTTCGTTTGTAAAAAGAAATGGAAATAGGAATAAATTCCAATTTGATAGAAATAGATATAT
>JAKIZN010000244.1 GCA_022708005.1 Bacteroidota bacterium
TTTAGCTAAAAAAATATCGAACGAAAGCAATATCGAATTACTTTACTCAGAGCTATCTCTAATTTTCAATGATTTTCTGCAACAGCTATTAAATATCAATTTATCTGAATACTCAAATGATGAAATCCAAAATATAGCATTTAGCAAGGTCGGCAGGGAAGATTTTGAGATAATACGAGGCATAAAGCGGAGAATAGAATTAGTGAATTTCGCTCGCAAAAAGCCTTCAAAAGAGGAGCTTCAAGCGGATTGCAAGCAATTGTCAAATCAAATAAATAAACATATTTATGCCAGACATTCAATTTAAATATCCCTTACTGCTTTATTTGATTGGACTTGTGCCAATTATATACGTTTTGCGGCTAAAATTCACAAACCGCCGTTTGCTGATTTCATCAACTAATTTGCTCGGCGCGGGCAGGCAGCCGATAATTTATTATTTTAGATTTTTGCCAAACCTTATACGATTTTTTGTAATAATTTTAGTCATAATTGCAGCAGCGAAACCTTATTCCACAGAGCATTTGACGACAAAAGAGTATTTGGGTATAGATATTATGATAGCATTTGATATTTCTGGTTCGATGCTGGCAGATGATTTTAAGCCCAACCGTTTGGAAGTAGCAAAGTCGCGAGCAATTGAATTTGTGCAAAAAAGAAAGCACGACAGAATTGGTATAGTCGTATATTCTGGCGAAGCGTTTACCCTATCGCCACTTACAACCGACAAAGCCTATTTAGTGGGGAAAATAGCTTCTTTGAAGACTGGCATAATGAACGATGGCACAGCTATTGGCATGGGCTTAGCGACGGCTATAAACTCGCTCGAAGGCAGCAACAGCAAGAATAAGCTAATTGTGCTAATTTCTGATGGAGCAAATAATAGCGGATTCATTACGCCGGATATGGCAGCGGGAATCGCGAAAGAAAAAGGAATTAAGATTCATACAATTGGAATTGGGCAAAGCGGTTTGGCTCGTGTGCCAGAAAATGCCGATGGTAGCGGAAAAATAATAGAAGTAGAAGTTTTTTTAGATGAAATATCACTCAAAAAAATAGCACACAACACTGGCGGAAGATATTATTTCGCCGAGTCTCCCGCGAGCTTAGAGAGCATATATACAGAAATTGATAGTTTAGAAAAAACTCCATATAAAGTCGAAAATATTTCTGTAAATATAGAATATTACACGTACTTTGCGATTTTAGCTTTGGCTTTGATACTAATTGAAATAATATTCAGATTAACTATTTTTAGGATAGCACCTTGAATTTAAATTTAAAAAATATGGATATGGCAATATTCAAAAAAGATACTATTGAAGTAGCTAAGTTTTTAATAGGCAAAACATTAGTAAAATTTAATTCGCATGGGCTGGCAATTGGTGGAATTATCACCGAAACAGAAGCATACTTAAGCCAGAACGACGAAGCGAGTCATTCTTATGTTGGGCAGACCAAGCGAAATTCGGCAATGTTTGCTCCAGCTGCTACCATTTACGTCTATAAATCGTATGGAGTGCATCATTGTATGAACATAGTTACTGAAGCGGAGGGCGTTGGGGCAGCAGTGCTTTTGCGTTCGATAATGCCTAAGTATGGAATTGACTTAATGCAAGCTAACCGAGCTACTGACAATCTTAAGAGGCTGAGCGTCGGTCCCGGAAATTTGACTAAGTCGCTTGGTATCAATATAGAAGACAATTTAAAAGTTTTAAACAGGTCAGATATATTTATTTATGACGAGGGCATATCGCTAGACTATAAAGCCACAAAGCGCATAGGAATAAGCAGGTCGGTTGATTTACTGCTTAGGTTTGTTGCGGTGTAGCGGTGGGGGATTACAAAAGCAAGGCTGCTTTACAAATAACTTGCAAAGCCAATAAATATTTACTAAATTATGGGTTAGTAAAAATTGAATTAGCTGCAATTAATTGAGCAAAAATACTTCTTAAATAATAAGAATTTGATAAAGTTTGAAATAGAAAAATGAGAATAGATAACAGCGATATAGTGAGTTTTTCGGAAACAGTAAAATGTGGCGACTCAAGAGAATTGCCATGCCCAGACGGAGCAGCAAGTTTAATAGTTACATCACCACCTTACGTTACTTCTTATGAATACGCAGACTTGCATCAACTGCCGTCGCTATGGCTTGGCTTTTTAGACAGCCTGCCAGAGTTTAGAAAAAAATTTATTGGTAGCTCATATAAAAAACGAAGTAATATTGATTTAAAAAGTAGCACTGCCAGCAGTATTATCTCGCAACTAAAGAACAAAAAGAAAGAAGAGGTTTTCAGCTATTTTGCTGAAATGCTCGAAACATTTATTGAAATAAAGCGAGTGCTAAAACAAGGCGGTAGAGCTTGCATTGTGATAGGAAATACTGAATTTTCAAAAGTGAAAATACTAAACGCTGAAGTTTTTAAAGAACAATTTGAAAATATTGGATTTAAAACTTTTAAAATTATTAAGCGAGAAATACCTTCCAAAATGCTTCCCTCGACACGGGATCCAATCACGGGGCAGTTTGCCAAAAGCACCGATAAGAATTTGAAATTGGCTTATCCGACCGGATATATTTTAATCATGGAGAAACTATGACGGCTAAAGATATAATTGCTATGTATCAAAAACTACAGAAAAAGTACGGAAAAGATGCTTATAAATATGTCTCTGAATTATTCATTGATGCCAAAAAGTCGCATAAAAAAGATTTTACTGGTAAAGATCACGACCAATCTTTACTATCTTTTAAGGGCAAGAGTTTAGAAAAACTTATCAAATATATTATTATCGATGCTATAAGAAGTATTGGTTTGGAAGCAATAAACGGGAACGCTCTCGAAAGGCGCGTGGGAACTAATTTGACCGATATACAAAGCAAAGTTAAGAGAAATTTATTAGTTGATTATGGCAAACTTGGGTGCCATTTGCCCGATGTTGATATTATTGTTTTTCACCCAACAACTAGCGAAATTATTGCTGTTTTATCTGTTAAAGCTACATTGCGAGAAAGGATATCTCAGACTGGTTATTGGAAGCTCAAGCTAGCAGCAGACAAATATACGCGGCATATTAAAGTTCTTTTCGTCACGCCTGATGAAGACGGTGTATTTCAGGAAAGAAAGCAGATTAGCAAAAGCAGAGCAATTGCAGAAGTAGAGCTAGACGGGAGCTATATTCTAACAAAAGA
>JAKIZN010000006.1 GCA_022708005.1 Bacteroidota bacterium
CCACCTTGTAGGCTATTCCATAGAATTTGTCGATTCTCCGCCGCAATCAGCGTTTTATACATCGCTCGGCTCTTATTTCGGCGATTGGGATAGCGAAAATAATTTCTTGCGTTCGGCACTTGCTTCCAAAGGAAGCGTTGTAGGATCTTTCTGGGCTGGACGCCCGTTTTGGCATATTCATCATTTGGGAATGGGCGAAACTATTGGCTATTCCACAAGGCTCACTCAAAATAATTTGCTTAATTACGAAACAACATCTAAATATGGACAAAGATATGTGCATATAAGTTTGCTGGGCGACCCTACTTTGAGAATACACAACATAGCGCCTCCATCTTCGTTTCAGCAAGTTAGTGATAATTCTGGGATTAAGCTCAGCTGGCAGCCGTCAAGCGATAGCGTAGAAGGATATGCGGTATTTCGCAGCAATTCTATGGATAATCGATTTATTAGGCTCAGCGATACTGTTTTGAAGTCGCTAAGTTTTATAGATGATAGTCCGCTCGCAGGCGACAATTTTTATCAGATAAAGGCGGTGCGCCAAGAGCATTCGCAGACGGGCGCTTATGCTAATTCGAGCCAAGCCCTTTTTGGATATGCTTACTATTCGCCATTTAAGCAAGCTAAAGATATAGAAATTATTTCTGCTCCTAATCCGAGTTTTGGAACTGCCCAAATTATCATCCAGAGCAAAAGCGATAGGCATTGCGAGATTTCGCTTTATGACATTAAAGGTAAATTGATTAATATCATCTATAGTGGCGAATTAAAACAGGGCTTAACGCTGAAGAATATTAAGTATTTAGATAGCTCTGGAAGCAAGCTCGCACCCGGCGTCTATATTTTGAATATCAGCGGCAGTGGCAAGAGCAGCTCGTTCAATGTAGTCATTGAGTAAATTTATAATTTACAATAACCCCAAATAATTCATTATCCCAAATAATGCGGTAGAAACTTTTCCATCGCCTATCCGCTGTTTTCCAGATGTCCTACACCTCGAAGGTGTAGGACATCTTAAAGCCTAACCTTTCCTTATGGATACGCATTCAGTCAGGGCTTCTATCGCATTATTTGGGATTAATTAAAACGACTTATTCAATAATGAATTTGTCGTTACGTCATAAATTTTGACAAGTTATGTTTTATCAATTATAATGAATTAAAAAGCTATGAAAAATGATGCGATGGCTGGCGAAAAATTTGAATTTAAAGCCGAGATGAAACAACTGTTGCACTTGATAATTCACTCATTATACACTCACCCAGAAGTTTTTTTAAGAGAGCTAATCTCCAATTCTTCTGACGCACTGAATAAACTGCGATTCCGCAGGCTTACCGATAGCAACATCCTTTCACCCGAAGAAGAACTGAAAATTACGCTTTATCTCGATAAGGAAAATCATGGTTTTGCTATAGAAGATAGCGGAATTGGCATGTCGAAAGAAGATTTAATAAGCCAAATTGGGACGATTGCAAGCTCTGGCACTTTGAATTTTTTGAAAAATTTAAGCGATAAACAAGAAAAATTAGACGCTAATTTAATAGGGCAATTTGGAGTTGGCTTTTACTCCGTTTTTATGGTTACCGATGAAGTTACAATCGAAACTCGCAGCGCCGAACCAGACTCGCTTGCGTGGAAGTGGGTATCATCTGGAAGTGATAGCTTTGAGATATTGCCGTCTGATAGAACTAATCGCGGCACTAAAATATCATTTAAGCTGAAAGATGAATATAAAGACTTCGCTGAAGATTGGAAAATAGAATCCATATTAAATAAATATTCCAATTTCGTTGATTTTCCAATATATATTGGCGATAAAAAAATTAACACGGTTACAGCTATTTGGCAAAAACGTAAGGACGATATAAGCGAAGAAGAGCTTTTCGATTTCTATAAATATATATCAAATGATTACCAAAAGCCGCTCGGGCATTTGGTGCTGAACATCGAAGGGAACGTGAATTTTAAATCTATTATCTTTGTGCCAGATACTCCTATAAATAATCTATTTAACGACACGAGAGAAAAGACCTTGCAGTTATATTCTAATAGAGTATTCATACAAGATGATGCAAAGGAGCTGCTTCCCGAATATCTGCGATTTGTCAAAGGAGTGGTCGATACCGAAGACCTGCCGCTTAACGTGTCTCGCGAAGTTACTCAGTCTTCGCCTGCGATGCTAAAAATTAAAAATGTAATAGTCGGCAAAATATTGAGCTTGTTTGAAGAATGGGCGGATAAAGACATCGAAAAATATATGAAATTTTACAAAAATTTCGGTTCATTATTTAAAACTGGGCTAAATTCGGACTTTTCGAATAAGTCAAGATTAATGGAATTGCTTCGCTTTGAATCTTCCGCAAAGCCAAAAGGCGAATATACTTCGCTCAATGGCTATATTTCGAGAATGAACGATAAACAAAATGAAATATATTATATTTCGGGCAATCACATCGATATTATAGAAAAGAATCCGAATTTAGAATATTTCAAGAAAAATGAAATTGAAGTGCTTTATCTGACTGACCCAATCGATATATTCACCGTGCCGTACTTAAGGGAATACGACGGCAAACCGCTTAAGTCCATAGATAAATCGGATATTAATATTGATAGCAAGCTGGAAGAAAAAACCGACGTAAGCGAAGACAGCCAAAATAAAGTTATTGAAAGATTTAAATCTGTATTAAAAGACAAAGTGGAAGACGTAGTGCCGTCGTCGAGACTTATTGATTCGCCTGCTACTTTGGTGGTTGGCAATCAGGGATTAGACCCGCAACTCGAAAAGATGATGCAGATGATGGACAAAGAATATACAGCGTCCAAGCGAATATTGGAAATCAATATGTCGCATAAGCTAATCAAGAATTTAATAGAAAAAATATCGGGAACGCCAGACGACGAAATTATCGATAATGCTATAAATCAGCTATTCGAAGGAGCTTTGCTAATCGAAGGATATATGAAAAATCCAATCGATTTTGTAAAACGAATGAATGAATTTATGACAAAAGCAACTGAAAAATAAGAATTATTAAATTTTATAATGGGACAAAAATGAAATTATCTGAGTTCAAATATACGCTTGCCAAGAGTGCAATTGCGAAGTTTCCGGCTGATCCCCGCGATTCAGCAAGGCTGATGATATTGGATAGGCAATACGGCGAAGTCGAAGAAAAATCGTTTGCTGATATTGTTTCGACCTTTCACAAAGGCGATTGCCTTGTGGTAAATCAAACTAAAGTGTTCCCAGCTCGCTTATACGGCAAAAAAGAGAAGACAAATGCAAAAATTGAAGTGCTGCTGCTGCGAGAGCTAAAAGCTGAAGAAAGAATTTGGGATGTATTAGTCGAGCCAGCGCGAAAAGTTAGAATAGGCAATAAAATATATTTTGACAATAGTAAGTTCTATTGCGAAGTAGTTGATAACACCACTTCGCGAGGGCGAACTGTGAAATTTACTTACGAAGGCGATATATTTAAAATCATAGAAAAGCTTGGCGAGATGCCACTGCCGGAGTATTTAAAGCGAGACCCAAATGAGCATGATAAGGAAACGTATCAATGCGTTTTTGCAAACGACGAATATTTGGCATCAATTGCGCCTCCCACAGGCGGACTGCACTTTACAAAAGAAATTCTCGAAAAATTAACTGCGAAAGGCGTCAAAATTCTTCCTATCTTATTGAATATCGGGCAGGGCGCTTTTGAGAAAATCGAAGTGGAAGATTTGACTAAACACCGCATGTATTCGGAATATTTTGAAATTCCCCGCGAAACTGCAGAAGCAATTAATAAATCTTTGAAGCAGAAGAAGCAAGTGGTTGCTGTCGGAGCATCGGTTGCCAGAGCTTTGGAAGCATCTGTATTGACAACTGGTGCGGTGAAGCCAAATAGGGGCTGGACGGATAAATTTATTTACCCGCCTTACGATTTTAAAATAGCGACAAGGCTTATAACCAATTTCCACTCGCCGGCTTCGCCTTCGCTTTTGCTTAGCGCTGCTTTTGCGGGTCGGGATAATTTATTTAAAGCGTACAAGCATGCAGCCAAAAATGATTTCCGTTTCTTAGCTTACGGCGATGCTTTGATGATTGTATAACGAAAAAACTAAAAAATTATAATTATTAATACAAATTATCCGTTAGTTGTTGTCGAATATAGCAGTTATTGCATTATACAATGACTAACGGATACATTGTAATCCCCCAAAAATTTTCACATTTTTCAGTGGCTATAATCCTTCTATATAAAATTTTCTTATGCCAATGAACTAAAACAATGCAATAGAAATTTTTCCATCGCCTATTAGCTATTTTCTAGATGTCCTGCACCTTGAGGTGTAGGACATCTTAAATCATAGCTTTTCCTTACAGATACGCAATCAGATAGAGCTTCTATTGAATTATTTGGGTTCAAATATTTGCATTTCCTTTGCAAATTAGATTTTCTGCAAACGAACTTGCAAATGAATAACTTTATAAGTCCTTGATATACAGAGTAAGTGTTTCGCTTGCTAGTTTGATTTCCTACAAACGAACTTGCAAATGAACTTGCAAATGACAAAAATATCATTTCCCCACCCTTTTATACCATACTTTTCTATTGTTTCTTCTAGCTTCAATAATTAAATTACTTTCTTTAAGTTCTGAAAACAACCTTGAAACAAGAGAAATGTCTTTATCCGCTAATTTTAGCAATCTGCGAGCCTCTTCATTGTCTATTTCGTCAATATCATCAAGGTATCTAATTATAGCTTCCTTCTGCTTTGCCCTTTCCTGTTTTTTTAACCCAAATAATGCAATAGAAACTCCATTATAGACAATTTTCTTATTGGCAGACACAATTTCACCGATTACTTCTTTTGTAACTTTTTGTTACTCTACAACCTCTCAAAAATATTACTTTGCTAAACATGCAAGTTTATATATTTTAGCTAGTTAACAATCGTTTTTTCTATTGCAATGCATTAGAAACTCTAACCTCACCACCTTGTCCCTTCTCCGACGAAGAAGTGGAGTAAGAGTAGATGTTCAATGTTTTCTAGATGTCCTGCACCTTGAGGTGTAGGACATCTTAAATCATAGCTTTTCCTTACAAATACGCAATCAGATAGAGCTTCTATTGAATTATTTGGGTCTCACATTTTTCAGTGGCTGCCTGCCTTCATAATCCTTCTATATAAAATTTTCTTATGCCAATGAACTAAAATGGCAAGGTAATTGCAAAATCTACTGCAATGTGCATAATGAATTTGCTAATACCGTGCATTTATGCGGTTTTTGATATAATGACAAATATTATAGATATAGATAATGGCTAAAAATAGACAAACAGATGTGCTAAATTCGCCCGCAGTGAATAAATTGCGGACAAGTGTGCTTCCCGCTGTGTATAAAAACAAAGATTTGATGTTTGCAGTGGGAGTTTTGCTTATATTAGCCTTATTGATAATTCCACTTCCGCCGATGATGCTTGATTTATTCCTATCGTTAAATTTAGCAATGTCGGTATTGATACTTTTGATTGCTGTATATTTAAAAAATCCGCTTGAATTTTCTGCGTTTCCGGCAGTGTTGCTTATGACGACTTTGTTCCGTCTGGGGCTAAATGTTGCCACAACTAGGCTAATATTAGGCGAGGCTTCTGCTGGTGAGATTATCCATGCCTTTGGCTCTTTTGTAATTAAAGGCAATTACGTAGTCGGCGTGATAATATTTCTTATTTTGCTTGTGATTAATTTTATTGTCGTCATCAAAGGTTCTACGCGTATTGCAGAAGTAAGCGCTAGGTTTACATTAGATGCTTTGCCCGGCAAGCAGATGAGTATAGACGCGGACTTGAACGCGGGCTATATAGATGAAACGACAGCTCGAAAAAGAAGGGAAGACCTAACTCACGAAGCGGACTTTTTTGGCTCTATGGACGGTGCGGCTAAATTCATCAAAGGCGATGCGATAGCTGGCTTGATAATCACAGCGGTCAACATTTTGGGCGGTCTGACTATTGGTATGCTCCAAATGAATATGGAATTTGCTACCGCCGCTTCGACTTATACTATATTGACAATAGGGGATGGGCTCGTTGCTCAGATACCTTCGCTGCTCATATCAGTTGCAGCGGGCTTGGTAGTAACGCGGTCAAGCAATTCGGACTATCTCGATGTCGAACTTTCTTTGCAATTTGGCAGTAAGCCTAAGCCGCTTGCAATTACTGCGGTTGTGCTTGTTGTGATGGGCACTCTGCCCGGTTTCCCGCTGCTGCCGTTTCTTGTACTTGCGATTATAGTTGGCGGATTAGCTTTTTATAGATTTAAAAAGATTAGAGCGGAAGAAGCTGCTAAAGTATCGCAAGAGCTCGAGGCAGTCGAAGAAAGCAAAAAGCCCGAAGAGCAACCTGTTGAAGAGTTGCTCAAGATAGACCCAGTGGAAATCGAGCTTGGCTACGCACTTATTCAATTAGTAGACGAAACGCAAGGTGGCGATGTATTCAAACGTATCACCAACGTCAGGCGCCAGCTTGCGGGCGAACTCGGGATTATATTGCCACCAGTCAGGGTAAGGGATAATCTACAGCTTGACCCAGAAGAATATGTTGTTAAAATTCGCAATAATGAATTAGCGAAAAACAAGCTATATCCAAGCATGTTGCTTGCGATGAACCCCGGCAATGTCGATGGCACAATTTCTGGAATGAACGTTACAGAGCCAGTTTTCGGGCTGCCAGCTATTTGGATTAATATGAACGAGCGCGAAAATGCAGAAGTTATGGGCTATACAGTTGTCGAAGCGGCAACTGTCCTCACCACTCACTTAACCGAGCTATTAAGAAGAAATGCCGATAAATTATTGACGCGCCAAGAAGTTAAGCATTTGATTGACAATCTAAAAGAAGATTACCCTGCTTTGCTTGAAGAAATCCAAAGCGAGCAGCTTCCAATAATCGCCGTACAGAAAATATTGCAAAATTTACTTACCGAGGGCATCCCCGTTAGAGATTTGCCAATCATATTGGAGTCGCTGCTTGAATATTATAAAGTAACGAAAAATACAGATGTTCTGACTGAATATGTTAGACATAATCTATCGGAAACAATCAAAAAATTATACCAAGATAGAAGCGGTGTAGTGCATGCGATAGCACTCGATCCTGCAATCGAAGATAAAATGACAAGTGCTTTGCAAGTGCAGGGCAGCGGGGCAATATCGCCATCTTTGGGGCTATCTCCCGATATGATAGACGGAATAAAAAATAGCTTGACCGAAGCTATTGACGAAATTTCGTTGGCAGGGCACATGCCAGTTATAATTTGCTCTGCTCAGATAAGACCATATTTATACCGAATGATACATAATAGCTTCCCGTTAGTTAGTGTGATAAGTTTCACCGAACTCCCAGCAGATACAGATATTGAAATCCATGGGCAAGTAAGAGTGTAGCGCTTTGCGATGAGCAGCAAATATTCATTAGTGCCCCTATCTGATTGTGTATCTGTAAGGAAAAGTTAGGCTTTAAGATGGGGCTGTCTCATAAGGGTTCAGATGCATTATTTGGATTTAATCCCGACGGGATTTGATGTTTGTAGAAAATAAGATTGTATAACCTAATGCGACTCCTACGGAGTCGTATAATGTTGACCTAATGCGACTCCTACGGAGTCGTATAATGTTGACCTAATGCGACTCCTACGGAGTCGTATAAATCTCCGATTATTCATTACTACAAACATTTTAACCCTTCGGGTTCGTTACAATTTGGCTTTAAGATGTTCTACACCTCGAAGGTGTAGGGCATCTATTTTTACAGTCTGAATCAGGATTATCAGGATTATACGATTAATAGGATAAGAAGAAAAATTGAGTAATAGTCGAAAATAATCTTGCTGATCTTTTAATCTTGAAAATCCTGATTCTGACAAAAGCTGTAGGACATCTGCATAGCATCGGATAGGCAATGGGAAAGTTTCTATTGCATTATTTGCGATTAGCAGCAATTGTAACAAACTGCATTTTCACTTGTCATTATAGCAGCAAATGCTGTAGAATTAAATTATTTGTTAAAAAAACTTGCTGAATAGCAAAAATAATGTTAAATTAATATTTTGTAAATATTAATTTAATTGAAATTGACGTAAGCAGTCAAATTATGATAGCGGTGCCGCTAAAAATAATTGTTGGGCAATGGATACACTAACATTAAATCAATTAACAAAGTTGCTGCAAGCAGATAGGTTTAACTTTCTGCCCAAAAGTAGCGTAGCATTTAGAAAGCTAAGTGCTTCGATGATATTAATGGCAAGCGATTTGCTTTTGGTAATAGTTTCTATCGCCTTATCGCTGCTTACGCAATATTTGATTGCTCCCGGCTCTGCTCCTTATCAGCAGTATTTGCCCATATTTATTTTAACTCTGCCAATGTTTCCCATAGCGTATTCGCTGCACATGCTATATCCCGGATTTGGTGTTGACGTAATCGAAGAGCTGCGTTCCCTTTCTTATGGCACGACTATAGCTTTTGTGGCACTTTGGATGGTGAGCTTCTTTGTGCCAGATTTTAAGGCATACTCGCGGCTGCCATTTGTCGTTGCGTGGATATTTGCGTTGATTGCCGTGCCGATAGGCAGAGCTTATGTTCGCAAGGTATTCTCATCAAAAACTTGGTGGGGCATACCTGTGATAGTCATAGGTGCTGGGCGAGCAGGCGAGCGAGTGATTTACTCTTTGCTAAAGCAAAAGCATATCGGGCTGCGTCCAATAGTCGCAGTAGATGATGATATAGACCGCTGGGGCTATATACACGGCGTGCCTGTCATTGGCGGGTTAGAGGTGATACCAGAATTAAGCCAAAAGCTATGCGACGAATATGCCATTATCGCTATGCCTAAAGTCAGCGGACCGCGTCAGCAGGAAATTATAAATAAATACTCTAAATATTTCGCACATACCACTGTGATACCAGATATGTTTGGGCTTTCGAGCCTATGGGTATCGACTCGCGATTTAGGTGGCATACTTGGGCTTGAGCTTCAGCAAAGGCTGCTAAGCAAAGTGTCGCTTTTCAAGAAAAGAGTGTTTGATATTGCACTTGGCTCAATTTTGCTATTCCTTTCGCTGCCATTTATGGCTGTAATTTCTGTGCTTATATTTGTTGATTCCAAAGGTAAAATATTCTTCAAGCAAGAGAGAATGGGAATTAATGATTCGCGATTTAAAATGGTCAAATTCCGCACTATGCACTATGATGCAGAAAAAAGGCTTGCCGCAATACTAAAAAGCAATGTCGAGCTAAAAAAAGAATATGAGATATATCATAAACTTAAAGATGATCCAAGGCTAACCCGCGTAGGTAAGTTCTTGAGAAAATATAGCTTAGATGAACTTCCACAATTTTGGAATGTGATTAAAGGGGATATGAGTTTGATTGGTCCGAGAGCATATATACCTTGGGAAAAAATTAAAATGAGCGGGCACGACGAGACTATACTCAAAGTGAAGCCCGGAATATCGGGGCTTTGGCAAGTAACCGATAGGAATAAATCGAGCTTTGAAGAGCGGAATTTAATGGATATTTACTATATACGTAATTGGTCTATGTTCTTGGATATATATATAGTTGCAAGGACTATCGCTGTTGTGCTTACCGGAAGAAGTGGATACTAATCTTTTATGAATTATATTGCTACATATTGTGGCTCTGCTTCGGGCAACAAAGAAATTTATCGCACTGAAGCAAAGCTATATGCCCAAGAACTTTATAAAAATGGCTTGGGACTAGTCTTCGGCGGCGGTAAAGTTGGAATTATGGGCATAATTGCAGATGAAGTTATCAGGCTGGGCGGTAATACCATAGGAGTTATACCTAAAAAATTGGTGGAGTACGAAGTGGCGCATTCGGGACTTAACCAAATTCACATAGTCGATACGATGCACCAGCGAAAAGCTATGATGTGCGAATACGCAGCCGGATTTGCTATATTGCCGGGCGCAGTCGGCACTCTCGAAGAGTTGTTTGAGATAGTTGTCCTAAACCAACTTGAATATATAAATAAGCCAATCGCGTTTCTAAATACAAATCATTTTTATGATAAATTGTTTGATTTCTTGCAACACTTGCTCGATGAAGGCTTTATGAGAAAGCATACTTTTGATTCATTATTTATAAGCGAAAGCCCTAAACGCATCGTAGAATACTTAAAAGCAGAAATAGATAGCCGCTCGCTTGCCCAGCAGTAACCCCTTTATTTTTTTATTCAGATAAAAAGTCTTATATTTGTAAACTATAACCGATAAGTAGTATTATTCTGCAACTTTGTCGCTAAATAGTTGCAGAAAAATAATTTACTATAAGACTGTTTAATTGTAAGATAAATTGTTACACCGATCAAGGATTAGAGAAAATATGAAACAGTATGCGAATAACATACTAATGATTGAGCCGGTAGATTTCCGCTTCAACGTGCAAACAGCAGTTAATAATTTTTTCCAAAGCACAACAGACGAATCAAACGAAACTGTGCAAGCCAAAGCATTGAAAGAGTTTAATGAAATGGTAGCTAAATTGCGCCAGCATGGAGTTAACGTTATCGTATTGCAAGATACTTTGGAGCCACATACTCCAGATTCGATTTTCCCAAATAATTGGATAACTTTCCACGAAGATAAAAGAATCGCTCTCTATCCGATGTTTGCCGAAAATAGAAGGTCTGAAAGGCGCACAAGCGATGTAGTGAACTTATTGGCAAAAGAGGGGCTTAACACAATTGCAACAGTTGATTATACCAAAGCAGAAGAAAACAATATATTTTTGGAAGGCACTGGCAGCATTATTTTAGATAGAGTGAATAAAATTGCTTATGCTGCGGTTTCGCCACGCACAGATAAAGAGCTTTTCTTGAAATTCTGCAAAGATTTTGCCTACACTCCAGTTGTATTTGAAGCTAATCAAACAGTTGATGGGAAGCGAGCTCGCATTTATCATACTAATGTGATGATGTGCGTAGCCGATGATTACGCAATAATTTGCTTGAGCACAATTGACGATAACGCCGAAAGAGAAAACGTAGTCAAGCATCTGAAGGAATCAAAAAAAGAAATTATAGATATTACCGAAGAGCAAATGCACCAATACGCTGGAAATATGCTGCAAGTGGGCGGTGCTGGCGATTCCAAATATTTGGTGATGTCGCAAACAGCTTACAGCTCGCTTACTGATGAGCAAATCAAGGCAATCGAAAAGTATAATCCAATTATTGCCGTAGATATTAATACTATCGAAGTATTAGGCGGCGGCAGTGCTCGTTGCATGATGGCAGAAGTATTTTTGCCTAAAAATTAATGCCGCGTGAGCTAATTTTAAAAATAGATGTAGCTGTCTTATAAGATGGCAGGTGAGAGCATCCGCTGTTCTCCAGATGTCCTACACCTTCGAGGTGTAGGACATCTTAAAACCAAATTGTAACGAACTAGTAGGGTTCAAATGTTTATAGCAATGGGAGGGCGGTTCGAAATTAAAATAATCCCAAATAATAAAGCAAGAGAATGAAATTATTAGCTGAAATAATTCTGATATACTTCGCACTTTCTGTGGCTTACTTATTGGTGCTGTCTATTGCTTCAATTTTTCCAGTTCGCAAGCGTCGGATTCAATCAGATAAGCTAAATAAATTTGCCATATTAATTCCAGCATACAAAGAAAATAATATTATAATAACCGTTGCCAATGCCGCAGTAAATCATAATTATCCCAAGCACTTATTCGATGTATATGTCATAGCCGATACTTTAGAACGCACAACTATCGAGAAAATAAAGGATTGCGGAGCAAATGTTATTGAAGTTAGTTTTGAATCGAGCACAAAGGCAAAATCTTTGAATGCGGCGCTTAATTCTGTGCCAAAAGATAAATATGACGCGGCAGTTGTGCTTGACGTAGATAATATTATGCAAGATGATTTCCTTCGCAAGATGAACGACTCGCTTAACTCCGGCTATAGAGTGGTGCAAGGGCATAGGACAGCGAAAAATATGAATACTGCAACAGCTATGCTGGACGCGGCTAGCGAAGAGATAAGCAATTCAGTTATACGCAAAGGGCTATCGTGGTTCGGCATTTCTGCTATGATTATCGGCTCGGCATTTGCTATCGAATGGGAGCTTTTCAAGGAAGTAATGAGCGATATTAATGACGTCGCAGGCGAAGACCGCGAACTCGAAATTAGATTGCTCAAGCGGAAAATAAAAATAGGATACAATCACAACGCAATTGTATTAGATGAAAAAGTTGAAAATTGGGAAGTATTTACACGACAGCGCTCAAGATGGGCGGCAGCGCACTTCGACTTTGTTGCAAAATATTTTTTTGCAGCTTTTTATGAGTTATTTTTAAGAGGAAATATTGACTACTTCAATAAAGTTTGGCAAAATCTTGTGCCGCCGCGAATTATTTTACTTTCGTTTTTGCTAATAATGTCTGCCATATCAATTATTTTTCCAAGCTTTTATTTTTCAAATATTTGGATAATATTATTTATTGCATATACCGCATCGCTGTTCATTGCTTTGCCCGCAAGTTTTTATAACAAAAAGTTCTTTGCGTCGCTCGCTTCATTGCCAAAAATGCTCGTTTCAATGATAGTCTCTTGGACGAAAATCAAAGGGCAACGCACCACATTTCTCCATACTCCACATACTTACGACGGGAAAGAGCAATAGCTTACCGCTCCAACTCGCTTGCAGTCTTCTGGCTCGCTACCAAAGATAATTAGGATATTTTACTTTTTTTTGTTAATTTGTAATTCTAAAATAAAAATTAGTAAGATTTTTGGGTCGATTACATAATGAACAAATTTAAGGCTGAAATTAAAATCACATTGCGGACTGGCATTCTCGATGTGCAAGGCAAAACAGTAGAAAACGCTCTTGGTTCTATGGGATTGGGTGCAATAAGCCACGTTAGAGTGGGCAAATATGTTACTCTTGATGTAGACGCAGCTAATATCGACGAAGCGCGGGCGATAGCTGATAAGGCTTGCCAACAGCTTATAGCTAATCCGATTATGGAAGATTATGTAATAGACATTAAGGAAGCGTAAGTAATGAAGTTTGCGGTTGTAACTTTTCCCGGCTCGAATTGCGACCACGATGCTATATATGCAACTGGCTCTTTGTTGGGCGAAGATGTTGTAAATCTTTGGCATAAAGATACCGAATTGCCCAAAGATGTTGATTGCGTAGTGCTGCCCGGGGGCTTCTCTTACGGCGATTATCTGCGTTGCGGCGCTATTGCAAGATTTTCTCCAATTATGCGAGAAGTTGTAGAATTTGCAGGCAAAGGCGGATTAGTTATCGGTATTTGCAACGGCTTCCAAATATTGACAGAGGCAGGGCTGTTGCCGGGCGTTTTGCTACGTAATACTAATATGAAATTTATATGCAAAGACGTCTCGCTCAAAGTTTGCACAAGCGACACTCCATTTACTAAATCACTTGAGCAAGGCAGAACTATTACTATTCCAATCGCCCATGGCGAAGGCAATTACTTCGCCGATGCGGAGACGATTAAAATGCTCGAAGATAGTGGTAGAGTGGTATTTCGCTACTGCGATGAATTGGGCAACGTTACAACCAGCGCCAATCCAAACGGCTCTATCAACAACATTGCAGGAATAATCAACGAAAAGGGCAATGTGCTTGGTATGATGCCTCACCCAGAGAGATATTCCGACCCGTTGCTTGGTTGCAACGACGGCATTAAAATTTTTGAATCAATTAAAAAATATATTAATATTTGATTAAAGGTGAATTATGACTGCACCTGCTTTTATAGGCACATTGGGATTCCAAGAAATATTGCTCATACTGCTAATAGTAGTTGTGCTTTTTGGAGCAAAAAAAATCCCAGAGTTAATGCGTGGCTTAGGCACTGGCATTAAAGAATTTAAAAAGGCTTCCACTTTGGAAGACGGAGAAGAAGAAAGAAAAGAAATTGAAAAATAGTAGAGTTCGCTATGTTTGATATTGGTGGTGGAGAGCTGTTGCTCATTCTTCTGGCTGTCATAGTTCTATTTGGTCCGAAGAAGATACCCGAAATAATGCAAATGTTTGGCAAAGGACTGTCGCAGTTTCGTAAAGCCCAAACCGAGATAAAATCTCATTTAGATGAGATTAAGTCAGATGTAGCGGCTCAAGTAAAGTCAATCGAAAAATCCGTTGAAGACAAGCCCAAGCATACCGCTTCGCCAATCAGGCAGACTCTGCCAGTCGAAGAGGCAACTGAAAGCAAGCCAATCGATAAGGATACGCCGCAGCAAGATTGAGTTTGCTAATTGCTACCTCACTTTTCTAAACTATCGAAAATTTGCAAGTAGCTATCGTATCGCTCTTTTGAAATTAGCGATTTTTCTACTGCTTCCTTAACTTTGCAGTCTGGCTCATGAGTATGCGTGCAAGATGGGAATTTGCACTTATGAAAAAATTCATTGAAGTCCGGGAAGAATAAGCATAGCTCATCTTTTGCAATATCCCATAAGCCGTATTCGCGGATGCCGGGCGTATCGGTAATAAATC
>JAKIZN010000245.1 GCA_022708005.1 Bacteroidota bacterium
AAAGCGCTTCTAATAGTGCTACAATATCATTTACAAGCAACGGCGGAAGTTCGTGGGAAGATAAATCCGTTACAAATATCACAAACAGTGTAAAAAATATTCACTTCTTTAACGCTAACGAAGGTATATTTGTCGGCAATCCGCTAAATTCCAAATGGGGAGTGGCGATAACGAACGATGCAGGCAACAGCTGGCAACAGCCTACTTTCCTGTCTTCTCCGCAGACGGGCGAAGAAAACTTGCCAGGTGCCATAGCGGCTTATGGTGATAATTTCTGGTTTGCGTCAACCCAAGGAAGAGTGTTCGCAACTAAAAATAAGGGGCAAACTTGGCAAGTTACTACTGTGAATGGGAGCAAAATAGCAGGGCTTGCATTTATAAATCAAGATTCAGGATTAGTGGTATATAATAGCGCAAACAACCAAAAATCTATAGCACGAACAACAGATGGTGGGCAGCATTGGGCTAATGGCGTTTTTAACTTTGCGACTAAAAACGTAGAGCCTATCTCGCTCTTTGCACTTTCAGACAAAGCCGCATTTATCGCTGTTTGCAAAAATGGCGAAATATTTATTTCCTTCGACTTAGGCGAAAAATGGCTACCTGTGCTTTCTAAATATACGCCAAACGTTACTACTTCGGCAGGCGTTATATCAAATAATTATGTTAGAGTGTGGCTATCTGGAACTACAATTTCAACTTTAGACTTCCCAATACCACTAGCAAATGCACAGAAACAGTTATCATTTATCGACCAATCGCCTTTTGATTATGGAGAAGTTGGAGTTGGAACAAGTAAAATCGAGAGAATTAATTTAAAGAATGATGGCAATACCAAAACTTATATTGAACGGATATATTTCACTGGCGATGATGCGAATAGTTTCCAAACGACTGTGGGCACAGCATCAATAGTAGAGCCGGGAACTTCGGCAAGTGCGAGGGTGCGATTCACTCCTTCGAAAGTTGGATTGCACACTGCAAAAATGATTGTCGAAAGCGACGCTGAACCTTATACAATAGAAATAGACATTAAAGGGACTGGAATTCATCAATCCGAGCCTTCATTTACCACAAACGGCGTAAGCGAAGTTCGGTTTGATACAACACTTGTTGCAAGCACTGACCAGAAAAGTCTCAGCGTTGTCAATAACGGCGATACTCCTATTCAGCTCAACGCTTCAATATTTAATGGTAACGGCGCATTCGCAATTGATTCACCAAATAATTTGCCCATAGCGTTGCAGCCAAACGATGAGACGACAATCAATCTATCCTTTACCCCAGCAGACTCGGGAGCAAGTTTTGCAGAATTGCGTTTAATAGATGATATATCGGGCTATAGCTATAATGTATCGCTTTTGGGATATTCAATTTATCCCACAAGCGTCAAAGAAAGCATTAAAAATATAAATGTATATCCAAATCCAGCGGGCGACGCAGCGTATTGCATTGTCAGTTTCAGCGATGATGATATGGCAACCGTTAAATTACTTGATATTTCTGGTAAAATGGTAAATTTGGTATATAGCGGCAAAGTATATTCTGGCGACAATATGATAGTTATCCCAACTAACCAACTCTCTAAAGGCACTTATATCCTTTTAATAGACAACGGCAGGGAAACTATTTCTCAAAAACTTATAGTTCAATAAAAATCATAAGCCCGCTCAAAAAACTTTACTATATTGGGCGGGCTGATAGCAATAAAGTTAATTAATTTTAGGTGAAATTAAAATAAAAATAAAAAATGTCCTTCATAATACTAAATAAATTAACACCACTCAGCATATTTTTGTGAGGTAAGCAATGTTAAAGTTAACTTATGTTAGCCACTCAGCTTTTATATTAAATGACGGCGAGAACACATTAGTAATAGACCCATTTTTCACTGGCAACCCGACTGCTACTATGTCGGCAGACGAAGTAAAGCCTGATTGGATTATTTTAACTCATGCGCATGGCGACCATCTTGGAGATGGCTTGTCGCTTGCAAAACAGCACGGTTCAACCGTTATTGCAGTTAACGAATTGGCAAATTACGTTGCTTCAAATGGGTGTTCGGCGCATAATATGCACATTGGCGGTGCATATAACTTCCCATTCGGAAGAGTAAAATTCACTATCGCGCATCATGGCTCTTCTACTCACGATGGGCAATATATGGGCGAGCCTGCCGGCGTTATTATCACTATGGGTGGAAGAACTATTTATCACACTGGCGACACTGGGCTATTTCTTGATATGAAATTAATAGGAGAGCTTAATCGAATCGATGTAATGCTAGCTCCGATTGGAGGCAATTTTACAATGGACATAGACGATGCCGTGCAAGCCACAAAGTTTGTAAATCCAGATATTGTTATGCCAATACACTACAATACTTTTCCAGTGATACAAGCAGACCCTAATGAGTTTAAAGCAAAAATTGAATGTATAGGCAAAAAATGCAAAGTTATGAATTACGGCGAAACAATAGTTTTTGATTAGATAAATGGAGAATTAAATGCAATTTGAGGCAATTCAACAAGCGCTTAAGGCAGCCGGCCTTGACGGATGGTTATTTTATGATTTTCATAATAGAGACGCAATCGCCCATAGAATTTTAAAAATCGACACAAAAAGATTCACTTCTCGCAGGTGGTTTTATTATATCCCAGCGGAAGGCACACCTAAAAAATTAGTACATAGCATAGAAACATACAAATTAGAGCATCTGCCGGGCGAGCAATATGTATACCTGCCTTGGCAGCAACAGCATTCAATGTTGCAAGAAATATTGACTGGTGCAAAGAAAGTAGCTATGCAATACTCGCCAATGAATGCAATTCCATACGTATCTATCGTCGATGGTGGGACAATAGAGTTAATCCGAAGCTTTGGCGTTGAAGTGGTTTCGAGTGCGGATTTAGTTTCTCAATTCGAGTCGCACTTATCTATGGAAGATTTTGAAAGCCATAAAGAAGCCGGATATTTAATGCAAAAGATAAAAGATAATACCTTCCTTGAGATAGCAAAGCAAATCAAAGCAGGCAAAAATCCAAAAGAATTTGAAATACAAGCATTTATGCACGAGCAAATGCGACAGAACGGTTTAACTTGGCCAGATGGTCCAGTCGTAGCTATCAACGAGCATGCTGCGGATCCGCATTTTGAGCCAACCCCAGAAAATAGTT
>JAKIZN010000246.1 GCA_022708005.1 Bacteroidota bacterium
TCCAAATAGACGGCACACCAATTGTGCCAGAAGCTACTCCGATTACGTTAAATCAGCTCGGCTGGTATTGGTTGCCATATTATCGCACAAGCTCGATGCCGACAGCAACAGCACTTGCTTCAATTAGTGGTAAATACTTGCAAGTTAAGACTATAACAGGCGAGGTATATCAACCGCCATTCGCCACCACACTTGCTAACTTGGATCCAAATAAAGGCTATATGATTCGCTTAACTGCGACAGATGGCACTTTGACTTATCCATCGAACTCTGCAATTAAGCAAAGCACAAGCAATGCTCCTATTTTAGAGCCAAAAGTATTTGTTCGCGAAAATAACGTAACAGGCAAAACTGCGTTCATAGCATTAGACCTCAATGCGAACGAAGGCGATGAAATTGGTGTATTCACACGCGACGGTATGCTTGTCGGCTCAAGCGTATGGCAGAATGCTTTGCGTGGCGTAGTCGTTTGGGGCGATGATGAATTTACAAGCGAAAAAGATGGCGCAAGCGAAGGCGAAGAACTTATCGTTAAAGTTTGGAACTCTTCCAATAAAAACATCGGTGAAGTAAGCCAAATCACGCTTAGCGATATGACTAATAATGCAAAAGAATACACATTACGTTACGAAACAGATGTCGTTTACTTCTTGAAAGGCAATGTAGAGACTACTTCAAGCACATTAACCGTAACTCCGCAGCCAGCTACAACGGAAGTAATGTTGAATTTGGGCATAGCAAGCGAAGGCGAAGTTGAAGTAAAACTCTTCAATCAAGCAGGTCAATTGATGCTAGTCGCGAGCGAATCTGCGATGAATGGTATCATTAAACTAAACACAAGCGGCTTGCCAAGCGGCGTATATCAGGCAATGATAAACGTTGATGGCAGTGTGCATACAGCAAGAATAGTAATAGTCAAGTAATTGGCTATCTACAAAGAACAAAATAAAGGGCGAACAGTGATGTTCGCCCTTTTTTTGCCTTTATTGTGTTCAGATAAATTTCTGCTTATTTGAAATTATACGATAAGCCGAGCGAAAGGACATTGCGGAACTGTGTCGCTGGTCCTTTAGTGCCGTTATCGCGAATTATATTGATTTTTTCGTCGTAAATTGCATCAATTGCCAAGTTTGCCGAAAGAAAATCATTTACTTTCATATTGATTAAGGCTTCCCAATTGACTACTGCTTTTGTAAAGCGATTGAATGCCGAGAAAATGTTAAGCCTGCTCTGAGCTGTTACATTTGTGAATATCTCTTTTTTGAAGTTTATATTTAGGGCAGAGCCAAGTTCGCTCTTGATTTTCTTGCCTTTATCCACACCGAAAGCACCTTCGTTGGACAAATCCTCGTCTAATACGACAATCAAGCGATTGCTGATAGGGGATAGCATTATGCCCAAATATTCGGTAGGCTGGTAATTCATACCAACTCCAAGCGTGATAAACCCCGGTGCGAAAAACGCTGAAATCTTTTGGTATCGATTGTTGGAATCTAGCTTATCGTAGTTGTAACCGTAATTGAATTGGGAGCGAACGTCTAATATAGCGCTATAGCTCAGCGTTTGGGTAGCTTTGTAGCCATATTTTGATATGAATATGATTTTATCGTCGCTTTTTCTAAAATCGTCGTCATCACCAAGTCTGGTAACGCCATAGCCAAGGTCAAGGCTGTTTGCCCATTCGCTTACTTCGGATTTCATATTGCCAAAAAGATTGAGCGAACCAGCGAGAGCAATCGTGCTTTTGCCACCGCCCGCCCAATTTGATAGAGCAACTTGCGTAAAATTAAGTCCAACATTTCCGCCTTGTGTCCAATTGGATTTCGCTGCGGCATCTTCTTGTGCGAAAGCGCTTGTTGCGATTAGCAAGCAAAGCAATAGAGAATTGATTAACTTCATAAAATCACCTTTATTTTATTATTTGCATAGTTCTCATAAATTTTTGTGTAGGAGTTTCGAGTATATAATAATATATCCCGGGCGAAAACTCTGCTGCGGAAATTTGCAAAGAGTAAGCGCCGGCTGAACGCCATTCGTTGAAGACTATCTTTTTAAGTTCGCCTGTAATGTCGAATATGGATAACTTGGTATTGCCCGTTTCAATCAGCTCAAAGTCAATAGTAGTGGAAATTGAAAACGGATTTGGTCTGTTCATAAATAGTATAGTTCCGCCTGCGGCTGGGTCGAATAGCCTTGCACCGCCTTCGTTGCAGGAACTCAGTAAAGTAAATTTTGAATTTTTGTAGTTAATTTTTAGTTTTGCATCTTCGACTGGTCGGGCGCCAAATAATGTTAATTCCGAAATTGTATCGTTGCCACTGCCGATTTTAAATTGAATATTATGCAAGAAACTTTCGCTGGAATTGTCGAAAGGTATATCGAACTCTATTGTTCTCAAACTCTTATTTATGTCGTCAGCAAGAAAACTGCCAATCGGTTCGAGCAAAGTAGAGTTAAATGAAAGCGAAGCTCTTATGTTTTTCACTCTATTAAACGACCCGTGTTGAGACATTTTTGATATTTTTATCGGCAATGTAACTGATTCGCCGGGCTTTCCAGAAATATCTGCAAGTTCAATCGCAACGGTATCTTTGATTACTCCAATGCCTTGACCAAATAGACTTACCATAAGAGGCGAACCTAATCCATTATGTTGAAAAGATATTACTTCATTTTGCCTATAGACAAAATATGGTATAAACCTGAATGTTAGACTCATTTTTTCATTTGGGTTGAGCGTTATAGGCAATTCAGGCAAATTCATGATTTTAAAGCTCTGGTTGAATCCACCGAAAAATACGCTATCGATTACTACTGGGCGATTCGAAATATTGGTTATGAAATCAACCAAAGTAGTATCTTTATAGCTGTCTATTTCGACCTTCCCAAAATCTATAACGTTAGCATTGGAGCGAAGTTCCGTGCTGATTCCAACTCCTGATATTTCTACAATGATTGTATCATTCGGTATTATAATTTCCGCAAAAGCCTGCCGCAGCCCCATTTTAGTCGGCTCAAAGCGTATCGAAATTGTTTTTAGCTCGTTAGCCTCCAAAACAGACGGCGCTTTTATCTCGTCAATCACTTGGAAATCATCTAAATCGCCACCAAAAAATCTTATGCTTCTAATATTAAATTTAAAATCTTTC
>JAKIZN010000247.1 GCA_022708005.1 Bacteroidota bacterium
ATTAATAAATGGAAATTTGCACTCGCTATTATTTATCATACCAGAAAAAATATGTCCTTCGATATGATTGATTGGCACAATCGGAAGATTATATTTGATAGAAAGCCCTTTGGCAAAGTTAGAGCCGACAATAAGCGAGCCAATTAGCCCGGGCTCAGTGGTAACGGCAAGGGCATCTATTTGGCTCATTTTTAGCTCTGCTTTCTCTAAAGCATCAACCGTTAGCTGATATATTATTTGCAAGTGTGCTCGCGACGCAAGCTCTGGCACCACTCCGCCGTATTTTGCATGGAAATATTGCGATGATATTATATTGCTTAATACTTGGGAGTTCTCGACCACCGAAACGGAAGTCTCATCGCAAGAAGATTCAAATGCCAATATTTTCATTGATTTTTTTACCGTAAATCCATGATTTCAGCACCCTTCGGGGCGCTAAACTCGAATTGTTTGTCTTGAACTTTTTTATTTATCAGAATGTCCCAAACAGCCCATTTTTCCTCGCTGGAATTTTTTATTAGCGAAAAAGAAGCTATGTCGCCATTTTTACCTATCCATAACTTTATTTGCTTGATGTCGGATTGGCTATTGTTACTGCCGAGTGTTAATACAGTGAAGGACGTCCCTTTTGACGAGCTTTCGCTTTTCATAGCGATAGGAGAGAACTCTTCGAGCAGCGAAAAGAACATATTTTCTATAGAGTTAGTGTGAATTGATTTATCAAATTTCGTGATAATGACAACGCTATCGTCGGTAGAGTAATTCCATAGCGATTTGCCGTTGCAAGTAATGGTTCGGCTGCCTATTTTCAATACATATTTATTGCCTTTTTTTGCCGTGAGCGAACCTGTGATGCTCTTGTTGTTCATAGATTGAAATTTAAGCGAAATAGAAGTCAGCTCGCCGTATTTATCGAGCAGAGCGTTATAGACCGCATCTTTATCATTTTGCTGTGCCGCGACGCTCAAGCTCATCGCCCAAAACATCACTAATATATATTTTCCAATGCCTATTTTAAACATTTTCACTTCCACCATTATCAAAATAGTTATTTAATTTTAGCATTAATCGGTCCGCGAGTGCCGCTATATTTTGTAAGGTCAGCGCCGACCATACCGATAAGTATCCTTGTGGCTACTCGCACAGGGATTTTTCTGTCGTCATCTGTTACCCAAATATAAATATTGCCTTCGCTTTTGAATAGTCCGCCGCTTGAAACAAGTGGCTCAATAACTATGCACTTGAATTTACCAGCATCAACTTCGATTGTCTCGCGCCGATGAATTTTCACTCCCAGCGTGTATGTCGTATCTTTAAAAAAGTTTTGCAAATAGAAAATATGCCCGTTTTTCATCGAGCTTAAATCCATAGTACGAACATAGAAAAACGCAGAAACTATGTCGTGAACATATTCTGGAGTCTTATAGGTTTGCCCTTTCACTGTAGCAGTATTATTAATCTGGTCGAAAACGGCTTTTGCATCTCTTTTGTAGCTGCCTTCGCGAATCATTTGCTCAAATTCCCATGGGAATATTCCCGCAACATCAAGAATAGTCCTATATCTATCGCGAACTTTATAGAGCATTTCCAAGCTTTTGAGCGATTTCACTTCAAAGCGGACATCGTAGCACTCTCGCCCATTTTTGTAAACGGGATTTGGCTGTATATGGAAAAATCCAGTGCCAGCGGTAATAAATTTATACCCAACTTTATACTCTAATTTTTCGTTATAGCCAAAAGCTTCGTTTGGAACATACCTCAAACTTTTAGCTTGATACATGTTTGCCATTAAAGTATCGAGCCTTGCATCGAGCAGCGTAATAAGAACTAATGCCAGAAATGCAGACGCTAAAATCAAACTTTTTTTCATATTTCTTTTTGCCAATTTCATTTAATCACCGACACATTTTTTTTAATCTTTAATGACGCAAATTTTCAATTACAAGTGCAAAATATAGTTCAATATATATTACGAATTATTTACAAAAATGTTAATTATCAATAATTACCCCGCATTGCCTATGCAATTCCAAAGAATCCGCTGCCCATCGAATATTTTTCGTCCATAGCGCTTTTGAGCAAACTATTTTCGCTTTTAGATAGCTCGGGGTCGTTATCGATAATATCCATCGCTAAACTCCGCGCTTGCAGCAAAATTTCGCGGTCGGCTACTAAATCGGCATATTTAAACTCTGGCAGCCCTGCTTGGCGAGTGCCGAGCATATCGCCGGGACCGCGTAATTTCAAATCTACTTCGGCAATTTCAAATCCATCGTTGGTTCGCTCCATTGTTTTCAGCCGAACAATCGATGCTAACCTCTCGTTTTGCTCTGAACTTGATTTTAAGCTATATCGGAAGTGGTCTTTTGTCATTAATATGCAATAAGATTGCTCGCTGCCGCGTCCGACTCGCCCACGCAATTGGTGCAGCTGCGATAGCCCGAAGCGTTCAGCGTTTTCGACTAACATTATAGTAGCATTTGGTATATCAATCCCGACTTCTATCACAGTTGTAGAGACGAGCAAATCATACTCCTTTGCTAAAAACGCCTGCATAGTCTCATCTTTTTCATACCAAAACATTTGCCCATGCAATAGCCCGCATTTAAATTCTGGGAAAATGTCATTGCGGACTGCGTCGAAATTTTCTACTGCTGCTTTTAGCTCCAATTTTTCGCTTTTCTCGACCAAAGGATACACAATGAAGGCTTGTCTGCCTTTGCGAAGTTCGCTTCGTATGCCTTCATAGACTTTATCGCGAGCAGATTCAAATTCGACAATTGTTTTTATCGGCTTACGATTTTTGGGAAGTTCTTTGATTATTGATACATCAAGTTCGCCATACACTGTCATAGTCAAAGTTCGCGGGATTGGGGTAGCGGTCATCACTAATATGTGCGGGCTTAGCGTGGCGTCGTCCAAAGATCGCTTAGCATAAACTATCAACTCCGCTCTTTGCGCTACTCCGAAGCGGTGCTGCTCGTCGATTACAACATATCCCAAATTCTTATATTCCATTTCATTTTGGAATAGTGCGTGGGTGCCGACAATTATATTAGATTCGCCGCTCGATATTGATTCAAAGGCTTCGCGGCGAACTTTTGCTTTTTGTCCGCTCACAAGTTGCGTTATTTTAATTTCGCCG
>JAKIZN010000007.1 GCA_022708005.1 Bacteroidota bacterium
TACTTCGCCAGCCATATCGCCGAATGGCGAACAAATGGCTTTCATTTCGGATAGAGACGATGGCATATTTGCCGTATATATCCAAGATTTAGATGGGAAAAAGTCTCCTCGCAAACTTATCAGCAGTTTGCGTAAGCAAGATTTTGAAGATTTGAATTTGCTCACCCCGGGCATATCTTGGGATCCAAAAGGCGAGCAGCTTGCTATATCCGCAAAGTCCGGCGGACAAGATGCTGTATTTATAGTGAATGCAAAGAGTGGCGATTATGAAAGGCTCCCTTTTGGCATTAAATCTATCACTTCGGTAACTTGGTCAAAAAATGGCAAACAGATTGCATTTATCGGCTCTATAAAAAATCAGTCCGATATTTACGTATATGATATTGAAACAAAGAAACTAGAAAATATAACCGATGATGTTTTTTCAATAGAGCATATAGCGTGGTCGCCAGATTCCAAAGATATTTATTTTGTTTCCGATAGAGATAATATTTTAAATTATGGCATAAAACCAAGCGACATTAAAATGTGGAAGCATAATTTTGAGGCATCGGACATTTACAAAATAAATATAGCCAGCAAGAAAATTGAACGCATCACCAACGAACCAGATTTCGCAAAAACTTCCATAGCAGTTTCAAGCGACGGCAATAACTTAATCTACGTTTCGGACAAAAGCGGCATAGGAAATGTGTATATCAAAAACCTAAAAAGCGGCAGCGAGCGGGCTATATCTAATTCGCTGGCGGGCATTTCGCAAATTTCGCTAACTCCAGATGATGACAAAATGCTATTTGTCGCTCAAGTGCAAGGAGGCTACGATATTTTTATGATTCGCCGACCGCTTGAAAGAATTTCAGATAAAGAGCCAACTCTAACCGCTTTTCGCAAAAACTTGAACGATAGGGCGAAAATAGTAGCAGAAGCAAAAGATGGCAGCAAAGAGACAGCTCCAAGCACAACTGAACAAGAGACATTTGAAGGATATGGCGATTTTGAAATTGACTTCTCCTCTCAAGTTTTAGTGGAAGCTAATCCAGACGTCCTGAAAAGCAGAAATGACGGGCTAAATATGGCTATAAAAGGAAAGGAAATCGAAGATGCTACATTTGTTGAGCGGAAATATAGCATTTCATTTTCGCCTGATATTGTTTTGGTCAATCCCGGCTATTCCACATATTACGGCTTTCAAGGGCTAACGCAAATGCTATTTAGCGATGTGCTTGGCGACCACCAAATTTTTCTCGGAGCTAATTTATTTACAGATTTAAGAAATAGCCAATTCTATATTTCGTATTCTTATTTGCCAGAGCTAATTGATTATCAAATAGCAGGTTATCACTACCCCGCCTATTTCTATAAAAATGACGGATTATATAGATTTAGAAATTACGGGCTAAATATATCTGCTTCGCTGCCATTCGATTTATTCACAAGATTAGAGTGGGGCGCAGACTTCATTGGCGCCGAAATGGAAAATCTCGATATATCGCTCGTTCCAAAAGTATCTCGCTTTATGTTTGTGCCGCAAGGCAGATTTGTTTTTGATAATACTTTGGGCGGGTGGTATGCTCCAGAAAGAGGTATGCGAGCATTTGTTGAGTTTATGGGGTCGCCAAAATTTAATAGAAATTCAGTTGGGTTTATGTCCGTAAGAACAGACGTTAGGCAATACTTTAAATTTACGAATTTTATCACTATGGCATTGCGTGGCTCGGTGGGCGGCAGCTTTGGACCAAATCCGCAGCGGTATTTCCTTGGCGGAACGGAAAATTGGATTAATTACTCTTATAATAATAATGAATATCCCTTTGAAAATCCAGAAGATTTCGTTTTTATGAACAACTTCATCATGCCTATAAGAGGCTGGGACATTGCTCAAGTTCGCGGAGACAAGTTTTTTGTATCTAATGCAGAACTGCGTTTTCCGCTATTTATGGCGCTTGTGGCGGGTCCAGTTCCTGTTCTGTTGCAAGGCGTTATGGGTTCGATATTTTTCGATGTCGGAGGCGCTTGGTATGATGACTTCAAAATATCTAAAGTCAATAATTTAGGAAAGCGCGAGCCAGTTAATATGATTTATAGCTCTGGCATTGGAGTTCGCTCTTATGTTTTTGGGCTACCTATTAAAATGGATATAGCTTGGGCTAATCATTATTCGGGTTGGTCGAAGCCAAAATATATGTTTTCATTAGGATATGACTTTTAGCTAACTATCGTATTAACCCAAATAATTCAATAGGAAATTTTCCATTGCCTATTAGCTGCTTTTCAGATGGAACTGTCTTATAAGGGTTCTGATGCATTATTTGGGTTTAATCCCGAAGGAATTTGATGTTTGTAGAAAATAAGATTGCATAACCTAATGCGACTCATACGGAGTCGTATAAATCTCCGATTATTCATTACTACAAACATTTGAACCTTTTGGGTTCGTTGCTATTTGGGTTTAAGATGTCCTACACCTCGAAGGTGTAGGACATCTGGGGAACAGCAAATAGACAATGGGGCATACCCCATTGCCTAAAGACATAGTCAGTTAGAATTTATAACGAATAATTTAGGTTGAAAATAATCTTGTTAATCCTTTAATCTTGAAAATCCTGATTCAGACAAAGTTCCTATTGCATTATTTGGGATTAAAATATACACTTGGACTTGTATTATTCTCACATTTTTTTTATATTGCATTAGCAGTATAAAGAATTATAAAATATTATTTTGATGATGAGAAAATTCTACACGGTCTTATTCGTATTTCTATTTGCTTGTAATTTACTTGCTCAGCAGCAAAGCCCTTTTACTACTCCATTAGACACCATAAGAAGCTATGATGAATTCAAGCGAATTGCTCTATCTATGCTTAACCACAATAGTTTAAGCAATTCCAATATTAGCATATCTGTTTTTTCTTTGAAGTCTAATAAAGAATTTTTTGGATATAATTCGCAGCAAACCTTAGTGCCAGCATCGGTTACCAAGCTTTTCACCACGTTTTTTTCGCTCACTCAATTTGATGACGAATCGACTGTGAACACGTCGGTATATACAGATGCGTCGGAAATTAAGCCCGATTTAGACGGCAATATTTACTTAGTCGGCAGAGGCGACGCTATGCTTAGCGCTTCTGATTTGGAAAGCATTGCAGAAAAAATTAAGTCGTTAGGCATACGAACAATAAAAGGAAATATTTATGCAGACGGCAGCTATTTTGATGGAATGACTAGCCGATTCCAATATAGCGGCGATAACGATGAAGTTGAGTTTGTTCCAGCTGTTACAGCGCTGAGTATGGGCAGGAACGCGGCGACTGTGATTGTTTCTGCTGGTGCTGTTCCCGGGCGACCAGTCAATGTGCAAGTGCTTCCCACTTCGGCAGGATTTGCAGTTGACGTTTCTGCCAAAGTTACAGGTCGCAAAGCTGTCCCAGCTAAGCCAGCCGTCAAAAAGAAAAAAGGTGTTCCAGCTAAGCCCCCGACGAAAAAAGCAAGAAAGAACAAATCCTACAATTCATTTGAGCAATTGCCCGACGAAAACATATTTGATGACGGTATCCCGTTTATCCAAAAGTATGGCGACTTCGCATTGAACGCAAAAAAGCGTGCAAAAAGAACTGCACGCTCTTCAATTACCGTCAAAAGTAGCAATTTGCCAAATGGCAAACAGCTTATAACTGTGAGCGGGACATTGCCAGCTAACTCAAATCAGAAAAGCTATATCAATATTTCTTCGCCCGATATGGTTGTAGCGGGAGCGCTATTAGAGCGGCTTCGCACAGCCGGCGTGCAAGTTAAAGGAAATTTGGAAATCAAGCAACTGCCCAAATCGCCGAACCATTATATCGAATTGGCAACATTTAGTCGTCCTATTGGCGATTTTATCTCGGCAGTCAATAAGAATAGCGATAATTATTTAGCAGAAAATTTATTTAAAATTATTGGCTCGAAAGCTGGAAATAAGCGAAACAACAAAGAAGGAGCGATAAGTTATTACCGCAAAGTATTGGACAGCCTTGATATACCGAACAAAGATGTTACGCTAAACGACGGCTCTGGGCTATCCCGCAGGAATAAAGTTTCGGCTGAAGCTATCGCTCGCTTATTGGTAGCCGCTGGGAACTCAGAATTTTCTGATACATTTGCCACTTCCCTATCTGTTGCAGGACGCGACGGCACGATCAGGAAAAGATTTATCGGCACTGCCGCCGAGAACAATTTAATTGGCAAAACTGGGACACATAAAAACGTTTCGGCGCTTGCGGGGTACGTGAATACGCTCGATGGCGATACTATTTGCTTCGCTATTATTGAAAATGGTTGGGCTGTCGGCTCTTATAAATTGCTTGAAAATAGAATCGGCGAAATGCTTTCGCTTTTGCTAATTAATGGCAAATAACACTTGCTTCATTGCAATTTCTGCACGTTAATTCGTTAAGTGTATAGTTATACATATTGATTTTATATTTTGAGGTATTTATGAAAATCAGACAACTTACTATTGCAATAATAATTACTTTTATCGCTCCCAACATATATTCCCAAACTCTATCTAATCTTGATTTTGGCACGGTTACGCTGGGCGAATCAAGAATAGACGAACTTGTATTTTCAACAGATGAAGTCGAATGGGTAGAGCTTTTATCAGCTGAGATAGTGGGCAATAGCAATGTTTACTCTGTGGTTGATTTTACTCCGATTAGAGTCAATAAAGGCGATGTAGCAAATATTAAAATTCAATTTGCACCTAAAGATAATATTCAATATCGCTCTTTTCTGAAGTTAAAAGTAAAAACTAACTTGTTAGAATATGCTATAATGTCGCAAATAAAATCGAATGTAACCCACTTTAATGATATATACAAAGGTTCTGATAATCTAAAAGGAACGGCTTTAATACATTGGTTAGCAAACTTTGTGCAGCCCCATACTTCGCTAACTTATTCAGAAGCAAGGAATTTAATGTGGGGCGAAATAGATAATTTCGGCGGAGAAGTTGAGTGCATATATACTGGCAGAAAGGTAATTGCATCGGGCATCCCAAATGCGAATGAAACTAATTTCGACACGGAACATACTTGGCCCCAATCTTTAGGCGCAAAGCAGGAGCCTCCCAAAAGCGACTTATTCCACATAAGACCTACTTATAGACCAGCCAATAACAAGCGAGCCAATACTCCATTCGGTTACGTTCTCTCCGGCGTAAGCTATGAAGACGGTGGCTCCAAGCTCGGTATTGGCAAAAATAACACATTAGTATTCGAGCCACGAGATATAGTCAAAGGGGACATTGCTCGCGGTATGTATTATTTTGCTGTCTGCTACAATAATCCGACAAATTATATCGATAGTCAAGAGGAAGATTTGAAGCAATTTGCGATAAACGACCCAGTCGACGCCAAAGAAATGGCGAGAAATGATGCGATTTTTAAGTATCAGCACAATCGAAACCCATTTATTGACAATGAAAATTTCTTATTTAGATTTAATACAATTGCAAATCCCGACTTTTCCAAAAAATCATTTGCCCACGTATCGAGCGAAGATATTGTTATGGCTGGAGTTGGCTCTAACAAAGCAACGCTATACATAGCAAATATTGGCGATACAACTATCCAAATAATCAGCCATTCGTTCAATCAGAACGGTAGCGGGCATAGCTACAGCTTGAAATTGCTGAGCGATATTGATAATCTTGAAATATCGCCCAACTCTTTGGCTAAGATAGAATTAGTGCTTGATGCAAATGAAACTACATTAGAGCCGTGGCAGGCTAATTTGGATATCTCTTTTGATAACGGGCAGTTAATTCCTATTAACTTCAACATTTTGGGAAGCGCAACTTCCGCAAATGATGAATTAAGCAGTGCTATCAACGTTTATCCAAATCCAGCAAGCCAAAATATCAATATTTCGCTACCAGCGGGAATGCCCATCGACCCGCAGTATTTCAGCATCGTAACAGTTGAGGGCAAGGTTTATAATATGAATGGGAAAGTTAAGTTTAGCAATGGCATATTGACGATAGATAAATCCGATATTCCTTGCGATAATAGCTTGATTTATTTGATGTTTGGCACGAACAATCAAACTATAACAAAGCCGGTGGTTATAAAATAAATGAAACACAAGAAAGAAAAAGTTAAGTTAGAAATAGAGTCTATAGGATTTGAGGGCGTATCGGTTGCGAGGATTGACGGGAAGGCAGTTTTGCTAAAGGGCGGCGGACTTCCGGGCGAAAAGGTAGAAGCAGTTATTTCAAAAAATAGGAAAAATCGCCTCGAAGGATACATTACAAATGTTTTGAGCGAAGCGCCCGATAGGGTAGCGCCCAAGTGCTTCTATTTCGGCACTTGCGGCGGCTGCTCTTGGCAAAATATGGATTATTCCTCGCAGTTGAAATGGAAGCGTCAGCACGTAGAAGACGCTCTAAAGCGAATAGGCAAAGTGCAGCCCGACATTATCCACCCCACTATGCCGTCGCCAAAGGAGTTCGAGTATCGCAATAAAATGGAGTTCTCGTTTGGCGCATTTCGCTGGCTCACTCCATCTGAAATTAGCTCCGACGCGGATTTGGACAAAAATTTTGCACTAGGACTGCATTATCCCGGCAAATATGACAAAATCATAGACATCTCCGAGTGCCACTTGCAGCCGAGTATTGGCAATGAAATAATGAACGCAGTTCGCCAAAAAGCACAAGAGCTAAAAGTGGAACTATATGATTACAATAGGCATTGCGGCTTTCTGAAAAATTTGGTTCTTAGGTATTCTATTTATGAAAATGCGCTGATGGCGATACTGATTTCATCGCCAGCCGAACTGCCCAACGAAACCGAATTTGCTGATTGGTTTGTCAGCGAACTGCCTCTGAAATTTAAAGAGATTAAAGTGGCTTACCATGCCGAGAATGCTCCCCGCTCGTCCGTTGCAATCGGTGAAATCAAAAGGAGCAATAACTTTCAGCAATTAAAAGAAACAATATTGGGCATTGAGTTCAATATTTCGCCATTTTCATTTTTTCAGACAAATTCCATACAGTTGGATAGATTCATTGGGAAAATTCTTGAATATTCGCAGTTAGAAAGGCATTCGACAGTTTGGGATTTGTATTGTGGCTGCGGTTCGATTACTTTGCCTGCCTCAAGATATGTAAATAAAATAGTCGGTATCGAGCTAAATCCCTCTGCGGTGAGCGATGCGAAAGAAAATGCTAAAATGAACTCTATCGAAAATGCAGATTTTTACCAAGCGGACTTGCACTCAAGGGAAATTCCAGAACTGCTTGAAACTTTGCCAAAGCCAGATATTATAATCGTCGATCCGCCGAGAATTGGCATGAATGAAAATCTGATTAATCATATAATTAAGCTATCGCCCAAGAGAATAGTATACGTTAGCTGTAACCCGTCTACTCAAGCCCGTGATTTAGCTATGCTTAATGAATTTTATAAAATAGAAGAGGTGCAGCCTATCGATATGTTCCCGCATACTTATCACATTGAGACGATTGCGGGGCTATCTAAAAAGTAGTACTACTCGTATTTGATTAGGTTGATTGTGCCTTTGATAATACCTTTTTTATCTCCTTCTGAAGATATTAGCATATCGCCGTTATCGTAAAAGTCTATGCCCTCTGGCTTATGATAAATTTCGGGCGAAAGTGGCAGCACATTTACTAATCGCTTGCCGCTGTATATCGCGAGCAATCTATCGTGAGCGGATAGCACAAAAAGCTCTTTTGTTATTGGATGAAAAGCAATTGCCGACGGATTGAACTCTAAATCAAGCACAGTAATTTCCTTATAGTTATCGGCAATAAATTTCATCAATTCATTCCTATTGATGACGAGATATTCCTCTATTTTGCCGTAATTATCACTTTTTACCTTAAATATCACTCTTTCGTCTTCGCTTTTGCCGAGCAGCGGAGCCTTAGAGGCGAAGTATAAATATCCATCGCTGTAATCTAACCCTTCTATATTTAGCGAGTTAAATTGAAATATATGCGATGCCGCCGGCAACTTCCCGCTTAAATCGCAAGCGAATAGACAGCCATCGCTACGCAATATATAAGCAGTGCTGCCATCAACCGCGATATCTTCAAAATCCCCGTAATCTATGAACCGATGCGATTTTACTACTTCATTTTTGGCTAAGTCATATTCAAACACAGCACCAATTTCATCTTGGATGCAATAAACAGCGCTGCTGTCGCGAATTTCTATGCCCGAAATTTCTCGCAATAAATCTGGCAATTCATATACTGCGTGTGGCGAATTTAAATTATATCTCGCAGATAAATACTTGGTATTTTGCTCCAGCGACGCAGCATCAAATTGCAGATGTTTAGCCGTTGGCTTTGCCTTATACCATTTGCCATCATTTGTGAAATACAGATTTTGCTCGATACCACCCTGAACAACTTCAACTTTAATAAAGCTCGTGTCATTAGTCTCAATGCGGGCAATTTCATCTATTGCCCAGCCTTCATATTGCTTTTCGAGCTTGCTTTCAATTTTATCAAAAGGCACCTCCTCCCTTGCTATGGGTCGCTCCAAATATATCATTTGCATATCTTTGATGCCGATTTCTATTTTTTCGCCACCGCACAAAAACTCAATTTCTACATATCCATCAAGACTCCGCTCTATATCTATAATCTCTGGCGCGCCGCAATGCTCACGTACAATTTTCATATACTCTTCCATATATTTTTCGCCCGCGGCATCGTTCGGATATTTCTGAGCAAGCAAAATCGCAAAATTCGCCACCAACACGTAAAGTATTAGCGCCGCTTTCTTTGCTTTATCGCCCACACTTTTAGCGATAAATTTAGCACGCACCGCATCAAAAATATGCCGCAATGCTATCCTTTGCGAGAAATATTTAGTGCCATTTAGACTATTCGTCAAATACTTCCTCTTGCGATTTACTTAAATTAAATAGAAAATTAAAGCCTACCATCAACGATGCAGGTCGCGGATTGAAAATTTTTGTTACTGGCTCATCAGTTAGCAAGATGTCTTTCATTGGGTCATTTTTCACAAAATCTTTATAAATACCGCTAAGAAAATAGCCACCCATAATTACAAGATTTAGCTCGCCCGACTCATCTTGATAAATGGGTATCATACCTCCTACTTTTAATTCGGCGATTGTCTCTTGCTTGCTTGTTTTTATCTCTGTCCCGTCGTAATCAGAAGCCATTGGTAAACCGATATTTACGCCTATAAAAAATCCTCTAAAAAAGAAATTCGGATTAATGGTGAGGTAGCTATGACTTAGCTTGTATTCGGTAGCGTCTTGTCTGCCCGAAATCATCAAATAGGAATATGTGGAGTAGCCCAGCTCTGTGGCAATTCCAATATTAGCTTGACTTGTTAGCGGAAAATATGACGTTAAGCCAAATTCAGGTATATTATTGAAACCGACGCCGTTTTTTCTGCCCTGCGGAGTAACAACTGTGCTTACTCCAGCTCTATATCCAAGATAAGGACCTATGCTAACTTGCTTCAAATCTTGCGAAAAACTTTGGGCTGGCACAAGCAAGCAAACTCCCAACAAAAGCGATAGAAATAATTTCATAAAATCTCCGAAATATTATGTAAATAGTAGATATTACAAGAAAAATAATACTCAATATATATTTTTTTTGTTAAATAATCAATCTTTTTTTATAAAATTTTTTCAATTTAATAAAGTCTTATTAAATTTACGGAGACCGAAATGGAAAACAAATCAACAAGCAAAAACAGAACAGACTATGAGATATTAATTCGCAAACGCGGCGAAGGCGAATATACATCATATTGCCCACAATTAAATTTATTAATCAAAGGCACTCAGCATGAAGAAGTAGCTGGGCTTATGGAAGAAGCAGTCGCTAAGCATATCTCTGAGTTGCCTGAGTAATTGCCGCATTTTATCAAAAATTATCGCAGAAGAAGCAGTAAATTTACTGCTCTTTTTATTTATATGCGAAAAATCTGCTAATTTATTCCGCTACCGATTACACGCGAAGTCTTGCTGATAATGCTAGAGTCCGGTAGCTTTATTGCAAAGCTAAAATCAGCACTATACGATGTTTGCTCCAAAGGAGAAAAGCTAATTATAAGCTGCTTAGCTACAAAATTTGGAGCAATAGCAATTGGACTGCTTTCAGTGGCTTTGAAGTTTTCCAACTTAAAGCAAGAGCTATCGCCAGCAACCATTACATTTTGCATATAGATAGTATCAGAGCTAAAATTATAAATATTAATCGTCTTATATTTTCGCTCGCCCAATTTGACATACCCAAAATCAACTCCACTGCTAAAGATTTCTGGCACATTAGCGGATATTGGCATAAAAGGCGCGAAGTAATTGCCGAAAAATAGTGTATCTGCCAATATTCCTAACTTGTCCGCTTGCCAGCTAAACGAGATGCTTTTTTCGCTACCTTCTGTGCCGTATGGACTTAACGATATGTCCCGTATACTTGATATAGTAAAATAATTAGATTGATTTTTCAAAAATACTTTGCTTATGGTAAGCTTGGAATTTGACAAATTTCTGATTGTAAAACTTAAAGGTAGCTCGCTGCCTAAAAGGACATCGCCCAAAGCAAGCGAATTTGGAATAACTTCAAATATCTTGCTGCCATCTTGCCGCATATCTAACTTTTCTCGACTAGCCTGAACATCGATTGGCGAATCGCATGAAGAGAAAATTATTGACAAAAATAATATGTAAATAACATATTTCATTAAAATTTAACGGCTATCCCAGCGGTCAAACCAGACTTGAATGACGAGAACCAATTATTTTGGAATTGATAGAAAAGTCCAGTATTTTCCCAACCAGCAAAGGCGGATATTTTGCTCGTTAAATTATATTTGCCGCCTAAAGTAATTTTTGCTATGGGTCCAATCCTTGTACCGCCCACCATTATACTTGAATATGGCTGTAGCAAGGCATATTCGTTCATAGAATATCGGTAGGTGCCACCCGCCCAAAAAGCTATGTAATTTTGCAACCATTCGACTGGAATAGAATTTTCATAACCGTTAAATTTTTGCAAAAAATTCTCTTGTCCTATTTCTACGCCTATGGAATGATTTTTGCCCAAATCGTAATAAATTGCAAAAGCAAAATTATTCAATAGCGGATTATTCACAGGCTTCACATTTATATTGGTAAGCTGTGCGGATTCAGCAAAGCGGAATTGCATAGATATATTGCTCAAGAACTCGGTTATTTCTGGATTGCTTTCGAGCCAGCGCATAAATTTAAGCGAGTTAGCAGTTTTTGCTCTTACTGCAGAGTTTGAATGGTATTGGCTCTGCTCTATATTGTAATAATATGGCTCTTCTTGAAATTGGTTCGAAGCTAACGGTTGCTCGAGCAAACTTTCGCTTGCTGTTTCATTCTTCGCCGATGCTAAAGCGGAGCCATTGGCTTTGCTGCTGCCATTTGGTTTGGTTGCAAAATGGCTCGGGGGGCGTCGTTTGCTCTCGATTTTTGCTTCTGACTCAAAAGAACTTGTAATTGGAATATTATTGGGTATTGGCGCTGCTATGCTTGAACTGCTCTTCGCATTGCTCGCCATTGCGATTGGCTTAGCAGAATCTGATAGATAATTTAGCATAAAAAATATAGTGGCAAATATCGCTATCATTGCAGATGATAATATCATTATGGCTTTGCTATTGAGCATTAGCGAAAAGAAAGATACTGCAATTGGGGCTGCCGCTGCGCCATCTAATCCAAGATTTGCGAATAGCGACTCTTTGAGCGCCACGGGTGGCAAAATAAGAGCATTTTTGAGCGACTTGCTAATGATAATTTGCTGACGCATCGCCTCTTGCAATTCTGGATTTGACGCCATATCGAAAAACAGTGACTCGGCTTCGGCAGCGTCAAGCTCGCCATCGAGAAACGCTGTTAATTTCTCCGCATTGGTCATATAGTTGTTGCTACTCATTGTATATTTCTCATTTTATTATTTTCATAATCTTTAAAGTACGGAGCAAGAATTTCACGCAATTTAACTTTTGCCCTATAAATTCTAATCCGCACTACTGGCAATGTCAAATTCAAAGTTTTGGCTATTTCTGCATAAGACATATCGAGAAATTCTTTCAGCACTATCACCTCTCGAAACTGCTCGGGCAATGCTTCCAAAGCAATATCCACAACTTCATTTAACTCCTTTTTTTCAAATGATTTATCGTATATTGGCAGTTGAAAATCCTCTATCGATAAATTATGGTAATTCTTTCTACTCCGCTCATTAAGGCACAAATTCCTTGCTGTCTTAATCAAATATCCGCTCAGGTTGCTCATGGATTTAACAGTATTTCTAGCTTCGTAAAGCCGTGAAAACGTATCTTGAAAAATATCGTTAGCTACGGTAGAATTATTCAATATTTTTCTGCAATACGTGTATATCCTGCTCGAATGTCGATTATAAAGTTCATTGAACGCAGAACGAGCAACGTCTCCGTCTTCTTTGAGCAGCAGAAAAAGCTGTTCGTCTGTAGTATTTTTATAATCAACTGCCATTTTATTTGTTTCAACGTCCCCATATATGCAATGACAATTGAAACTCCAAATCGTTACACAAAATTATTTGCTCATTTTAAATTATAAAATTTTTACACCATCTATCCCTTGCAGCCGCTTTAATTTCGATGTAAATTTCTTCAATTGCTCTACATCTTCTACTTGAATTTCTACGTGCAGCGACACTCCTTTTTTGCCAGCGCTCTGCATTTCGGTATGCAGCACTAATAACGAGTTATCAGCCGCCTCCTTTGCAAAACTCGCCAGCATTTTTGAAAAATCCGTACCATAAATACGCAAACGAACCGACTGCAGCGAAGTCTTGTTTATCCATTCTGCGGGCTTAATATTTGCTGGGTCGCTTGCCGATTTTATATAAGGGCAATTGCTGCGATGTATCTTGATTTCGCTACGCCGAGTAACGTAAGCCACGATGCTCTCACCTTTGATAGGATAGCAGCATTTAGCAATTTTTGTCTCTATTCCGCCGAGCCCTTCCACTTTAATTTGCGGACTAAGCTTTTTCAGCTTAATTTTAGCATCTGCGGCTGCTTCGAGCTGTTTTGTTTTTTCAAAAGCTTTTGGATAAACTTTTTTGAGTAGCGTTAAGGTGCATTTGGTATTGCCATTTGCGATTGACCAATAAAATTCTTCGGGTGTGGCAAATCCAAGCACCGCAATATTTTCTCGAAATACAGCTTCGTCATCATTGCTTTTCAACTTCGATTTATATGTTTTCTTGAGCCTTTCCCACGACTTTTTGCCGTCAGCGATCATCAAGTCTTTTTCATTATTTTTAAACCAGCGAAGTATTTTAGACCTGCTGCGCGATGATTTAACAATATCGAGCCAATCTCTTGACGGCTTGCCATTATTAGAAGTGATTATATCAACTACGTCTCCGCTATTCAGTTCGGTTTTTAGCTTGGCAAACCTACCGTTAATTCTCGCTCCTATTGCTTTATATCCCAAATTTGTATGCACCGCAAAGGCAAAATCTATAGCTGTGGCATGTTCTACAAGCGACACTATCTGCCCTTTAGGAGTAAGCACATGTATATAATCGCTTTTCATTTCGCTTTTGAGAGCGTTAAAGAGTTCTACTGGATTATCAAAGTATTCATCATTTTCGAGAAAGTCTTTTAGCTTTTTGACCCACATATCGCTCTTCCCTTGCGAGTTTTCCTTATAAGCCCAATGCGCCGAACTGCCATACTCGGCTTCCAAATCCATTTGATGCGTGCGTATCTGTATCTCAAACTTGTCGCCACCTGTTGTATGGACAGTTGTTTGGATAGACCTATAGCCGTTTGGTTTGGGGAATGTAATCCAATCGCGGAATCGCTTTTCGATTGGCACCCATTTGCTATGCACAATTCCAAGCGTTAAATAGCAATCCTCCTCCTTATCGAGTATCACCCTCAGCGCCATCAAATCATAAATCCCGTCTAACGTTGTATTCTGATTTTTAAGTTTGCGATAAATGCTATACGGCTTTTTCACTCTATGCTTAATTTCTGCATTGATATTATGCTTTTTTAAGCTATCGCTTACGTTGCGGCTCATCGTCATAAGCTTACGCTCAAGCGATTCTCTTCGCAGTTCGATAGCGCGATGTATTTTTTTGAAATCATCTGGAAATAAATGCTTGAAGGCGTATTCTTCGATTGGCGTATATAGTCGGCTGATGCCAAGCCTATGAGCAATAGGAGCATACAAATACAAGCATTCTTCGGCAAGCGAGATTACGTTTTTATCTTTGTTGATTGATGCCGTTTTTAGCGATATATA
>JAKIZN010000008.1 GCA_022708005.1 Bacteroidota bacterium
GCTTTGGCAACGCTCAACCTGCAGCCTTGGTTTAAAATATCTTTTAGCTTGGGCTATCGCATAGCTTTAAATGGCAATTACATTTGGGGCAATACAGTATATAACAACAAAAAGCTAAGCGGAATTAGCAGTGGCGTATATTTCAAATTAGGGAATTTTTAATTTTTTTAAAAAAGTAAAAAAAAGTTTTGTAAAATAAAAAAAAAGTCTTATTTTTGTATCTCGATTTAAGGGCGTGTAGCTCAGTTGGTCTAGAGCACCTGCCTTACAAGCAGGGGGTCGGGGGTTCGACTCCCTCCGCGCCCACAAAAATTGAAAATCGGCAAGCAGAAATGGCGGAACTGGTAGACGCGCTGGACTCAAAATCCAGTGGCCCTTAAAGCCGTGAGGGTTCGAGTCCCTCTTTCTGCACGGAAAATCCCGTAAGTATTTGAATAAGCAAATTTTTACGGGATTTTTTTTGTTGGGTGAATGGGATTATACAAGATTATTTTTATCCCAAATAATTCATCAGCAGCCTTCGCCTATTAGCTGTTTTCCAGATGTCCTACACCTTCGAGGTGTAGGACATCTTAAAGCTAAACATTTCCTTACAGATACGCAGCCAAATAGAGTTTCTAATGAATTATCTGGGTTAAACTTTTGATAATGTTTTAAAAGATGTAAAATTTGCTTAAATTTATGGTATGGAACTTAATAAAATATATAATGAAAATTGCCTAATCACAATGGGCAATATGCCCAATGATTTGATTGACTTTGTGATTACGTCGCCACCTTATGATGACATAAGAAATTATAATGGCTATAGCTTTGAGTTTGAAAAGATAGCCAAAGAGCTATTTCGAGTAGTTAAAGTTGGTGCTGTTGTGATTTGGGTAGTTGCAGACGCAACTGTCGATGGGAGCGAAACGGGAACATCTTTCAGGCAGGCGTTATATTTTAAGGAAATAGGCTTTCGACTTCACGACACAATGATTTACTACAAAAATAATCCAATGCCTCAAACAGGAAGTAGATACCACCAACATTTTGAGTATATGTTTGCTTTCTCCAAAGGAACTCCTAAAACATTTAATCCAATTACCGAGCCTACCAAATATAAAGGTCTTGCAAATATGAAAAATAGAGGGCAAAATGGCTCGTTAGATTATGAAAAAGTTGAAAGAACGCAAGAAAAAAAGTTGGCAATGTATTCTTTTATTCTGTCGGCGGTGGCATTTCGACTAAAGATAAAGTTGCATATAACCATCCTGCAATTTTCCCTGAAAAGTTAGTTGCGGACCAAATAAACACTTGGACAAATGAGAATGATTTGGTATATGATCCATTTTTGGGAAGTGGTACAACAGCTAAAATTGCCAGTTTGCTCAATCGGAGGTGGATTGGCTCAGAAATTTCGCAAGAATACGTAGAAATTGCAAATGAAAGGCTGAAGGCATGCGCAGCGAACGATTTATTTACAGAGGGATAGCATGGATTTAGTCGAAATAGGCTCGCAAACGGCAAAAAATGGCTTTAAAAATGAAGACGACATTGTTGAAAAATTCAATAATTGGAATAGCGATAAAGAGGCGAGAACTTGGCTTGTTTTGATGGGATATATTCTATCCGAGATAGAGCATGTTGAAGCAGTTAAAATCTTCGGCTTCAAGGCTGACGTTCAAGTTCAGGTAACCGTAAAGTTAAAAAATGCTGTTGATATTGAAAATCTACAGATAAAATTAGTAAGCAATTCCAGAGGATTTAATCAAGTCGATAAACGCTGGGTAGATAAGTATGCAGAAATGTGGAATATGCCTGCTATAGTTATTTCAATTCTAAAAAGATACACTGGCGAAGAAGAGCCAGCAATCAAGCATCCAAAAGATAAACGCCGAATGCTTGCAAACGAATTTGATGAACACGAGCAGCAAATTATTACAGAATGGCTGCGTAAAAATCAATCTTTGATTGTATCCGACATATTGAGAGGACAGGGAAAGTTTACAGCGGAGTGGATGATGGTAGCCCAAAAGATAGATGCAAACGCTCGTTGGGTGCTAAAGCCAATTAACTTTTGCCTAAACTACTTCGGAAATGGTGAAGTTATAATAACTCGCAGAGGCAGCTTTAAAATTGGTAGAATAACGATGCAAAGAAAAGGCAGTGACGGAGGTCGGGACACCGCTAATATGCTACAGTTCAAAATAAATCCAGCAGAGCTATTTGATGCAGAGTGAAGTTGCAACTTTCTTAATCCCGGTAATCTCGGTATCCCCATAATCCTATTCAAAACAAGTATTTTATGGCAAGGTGTATTTCAATTGTGCCACAAGCTGAGACACAAATTCAATGAGGACACAATCGACTAATTATCAGCAAAATTACTCCAAATAATGCAATGGGATCTCTGGCTGATCGCCTATTAGCTGTTTTCCAGATGTCCTACACCTTCGAGGTGTAGGACATCTTAAAGCTAAATAGCAACGAACCCGAAGGGTTCAAATGTTTGTAGTAATGAAGAAACGGCGATTTATACGACTCCGTAGGAGTCGTATAATATATATATAATTTTGTTTTTCTACAAACATCAAATCCTTTCGGGATTAAAATAAACCCAAATAATGCAGAAGAAACCTTATGAGACAGCCCCATATTCCTTTCTTATCCTGGTAATCATATAATCCAGAGAATCCTGATTCAGACAAAAAAGCTGCCCTTATAAGAGCAGCCCTGTAAAATTTTTAAAGATGCAAGCTATTGGCAATTTCTGCTTTTAGCCCAAATACGTGCGAAGTGTCTTTGAGCGAGAAGCGTGGCGAAGCCTGCGAATAGCCTTTTCTTTGATTTGGCGAACGCGCTCGCGAGTAAGATTGAACTTATCTCCGATTTCTTCCAAAGTCAAGCAAGCGCCATCAAGCCCAAAATAAAGTTTAATTACTTCTGCTTCCCTCTGGGATAGAGTAGTCAAAACTTGCTGAACTTCTAATCTCAATGATTCCCTAATAAGTTCCGAATCCGGCGGAGGCTGCAATTCATTAGGCAATACGTCAAGCAAACGGTTATCTTCGCCTTGCACAAAAGGAGCGTCCACCGATAAGTGCCTGCCAGAAATTTTGATAGTCTCCGCAATTTCTGCAACAGACATTTTTAACTGCTCTGCAAGCTCTGCGGCAGTTGGCTCGCGCTCAAATTCCTGCTCAAGTTCGCTAAATTTTTTGCCAATTTTATTGAGTGCGCCGACTCTATTAAGCGGCAGCCTGACAATTCGCGATTGCTCTGCTAATGCCTGCAAGATAGATTGACGTATCCACCATACAGCATACGAAATGAACTTGAAACCCCGCGTTTCGTCAAATCTTTTGGCGGCTTTGATAAGCCCCAAATTCCCCTCATTAATTAAATCGCCAAGCGAAAGCCCTTGGTTCTGATATTGCTTTGCCACCGACACAACAAATCTTAGGTTAGACTTCACTAATCTTTCCAACGCTAAATTAGCCTCGTAACCACCTCTCTTTATCGCCCTTGCTAAATCAATCTCATCATCTGAAGTCAAAAGTTCTACTTTACCTATTTCTTGCAAGTACTTGTCAAGCGATTGGCTTTCTCTATTTGTGTACTGCTTTGTTATTCTCATATTGCTTTATTTAATTATTTTTCAATCTACATTATAGAAACGTTATTTATGGTTTTTTATTTTTTATTAAATTTTAATAAATATTTAAATGAAATTACGATTTCAATCATTATCCACGTCTTGCAATTGTCGTAAAATTGACCACTAAATTATACTAAATCTGTGGTTCTCCGTAATTTAAATAAAGTAACTTCGGGGCTAATTCCCACCCTGAACGGCGGACCTGTCGTCCCAGTTCCACGATTAACATATAAATATTGGTCTTTATTTTTATATAGTCCCGCCCATTGTTTATAAACAAAGCTAGCAGGCGAAATTTCCTTCCCAAACGCATCAATCCCGAATTGCCCGCCGTGAGTATGCCCTGCGAGCATCACATCAATCGGCAATTTCCCAACAACACTTTTATCCCAATTAGTTGGGTCGTGGCAAAGCATAATGATAGAATTGCCGTAATCAAGTCCAGCTAAGGCTTTATCAAAATCAGCAAAGTTTTGGTTGCTCATTCCAGTATTATCAACGCCTGCGATTTGCACTACGCCCATGCCAGTATTAATGATATGATTTTCATTCATCAGCACTTTTACTCCGCAATTGCTAAGCTGTCGCACAAATTCGTTAATGCTATCTTCTCCACCAGCATAATGGTCGTGATTGCCCAAACAGCCAAACACTCCATATTTCGAGTTAAGTCTTGAAAGCTCTTCGCTGATAAAATCTAATTCTTTGATGTTGAAGTTGATAAAATCACCGGTAATTACAACCACATCAGCCGCAAGGGCATTAACTGCCAGCCTGACTTTTGCAAATTGCTCTTTGGAAAGCAAAGAACCCGCATGAATATCGCTTATTTGCACTATTCTAAAGTCATTCAGCAATACAGGAAATTTGTATAAATTAAGATTTACATAATGATACTTTATTTTAGTGCTATCTCTAAAAATGCCTAAGCCCGCTAATCCAAACGGCACTAACGACATAGACCAACCTATTGTGGAAATTGCCTCGCGCCGAGATTCCTTGATACTGTGCAATTTTTTATCTGTTCCGTGAATATTTTTTTGCTTATTAATGAAAAAAAATATATATTTGAACAGTTTCATTATATCTTTTAAGATTAAAATCGGGAATATTAGTATTTTGGGTAAAAACCAGAAGCTCGCGATAAGTAATATAATGTTATATTCAAGTTTGAGTTCAGTGGAGTAAAGCCTATTTATGTTAAATACAAGCGATAGGATTATAGCTATTGCAGAAAAAATAATCGGTGCTATGTAGCTTATTTTGTTGTAGTTTCTCTTTTTGGCAAAAACCCTCCAATGGCAAAGTACATAAACCTCAACTACAACCATAAACGAAGTAACGTATAAAGTAAAAGGCAACCATCTATGCACAGCCATTTTGCGTAACCGAATATTAGAATTGCATAACTTATTTGAAATTAAGACGAACACTGATATTGTTTATTTCGGACATAGCATTATCGATATAAAAATATCGAATATTATAATAAATTATTCTTATGTTAGTATGTGTTTTTAATATATGTTTTATTAAATTTGCTATTATGATAATGGTGAATAGCGGGAAGCAGCCTTTTGGGAAGCTTGCTGCGAAGTAAAATGCAATTTAAATTGTTTGATGTAATTAATTGTTTTTTCTAACTATATAAGAAAGTCTATGGCAATACTTAACTTTCTACGCTCGACCATTTTAAGTAAAGTGGTCATGGCAGCCACAGGCGTAATTCTTCTGCTGTTTATTTGCGGGCATTTATTGGGCAATATGCAAGTGTTTATTGGCAAAGAAACCTTTAACCACTATGCTCAAATGCTTCAAAGTTTAGGAGAATTTCTGTGGATAATTCGCGGCGTGTTGCTGCTATCGCTAGTTTTGCACATTATAACTTCTATAAGGCTAAGCGTCTTAAATAATGCGGCAAAACCCGTTAAATATCGGGTAACAAACTATGTTAAAGCAAAAGTTAATTCCCGCTCGATGCTCTTGACTGGAATTATGATTGCAGCATTTCTTACTTACCACTTACTGCATTTCACACTTGGCGTTACTAATCCAGACCACTACTCCCATAACGAATACTATGCTGAAAATGGTTTCACTGTGCAGGGCACAAGCGTTACTGCCGAGCAGTTAAACGATAACCCAGATGCTGCCCACTACATTGATCGCGAAGAAATTATAGTAGAGAGGCATGACGTTTATAAAATGGTAGTGCTCGGATTTCGTGAGCCGCTTATCGCTGTGGCTTATATCATCGGCGTTGTCCTATTGGGATTTCATCTTAGCCATGCAATCCAAAGCTTTTTCCAAACGCTCGGGATAACAGGACCAAAATTTACACCACGTATGGTGCAGTGTAGCATAATTTTCTCAATAATAGTAGTAGCTATGTATATTTCAATACCGATTTCGATTTTGCTCGGATTGGTTGGAGGTGGTGTATGAAATTAGATGCAAAAATTCCAAGCGGTCCAATCAAAGATAAATGGGACAAACATCGCTTCGAAATGAAGTTGATTAATCCTGCAAATAAGCGAAAATTTAAAATTATAGTCGTTGGAACAGGGCTTGCGGGCAGTGCCGCGGCAGCCTCATTTTCCGAATTAGGATACAACGTAGAAGTATTTACGTATAACGACTCTTCTCGCAGAGCGCACTCTATCGCAGCGCAAGGCGGTATCAACGCAGCAAAAAATTATAGAAACGACGGCGATAGCATTTGGAGACTGTTTTATGACACAGTCAAAGGTGGCGACTTCCGCGCACGCGAGGCGAACGTATATCGATTAGCGCAGGTTTCTAATAATATTATTGACCAATGCGTTGCGCAGGGCGTTCCTTTTGCTCGTGAATACGGTGGCTTGCTAGACAACCGTTCGTTTGGCGGGGCGCAAGTTTCGAGAACTTTTTATGCAAGAGGGCAGACGGGGCAGCAGCTACTTTTGGGAGCTTACCAAGCATTGATGAAAGAAGCTCAAAATGGTGTGAAAATCCATACTCGTAAAGAGATGATGGATATTGTGCTGATTGATGGCGTATGCCGCGGGATTGTTACTCGCGATTTAGTAACTGGCAAAATAGAATCTTTCGCTGCCGACGCTGTTTGCTTGGCAACTGGCGGCTATGGCAACGTGTTTTTCTTATCAACTAATGCTATTGCTTGCAATGTAACAGCCGCATATCGTGCATACAAAAAAGGTGCGGGCTTTGCTAATCCTTGCTTTACTCAAATTCACCCAACTTGCATACCTGTCAGCGGCGACCACCAATCCAAGCTAACTCTGATGAGCGAGTCGCTAAGAAATGACGGCAGAATATGGGTGCCGAAAAAGCATGGAGACAAGCGTCCTCCGAATCAAATTCCAGAAGAGGATAGAGATTATTATCTTGAAAGAAAATACCCAAGTTTTGGCAATCTTTCGCCACGCGATATTTCTTCGCGGGCAGCCAAAGAGCAATGCGACGACGGTCGCGGCGTTTCTGCAACGGGCTACGGCGTTTATCTTGACTTTGAAGACGCTATCAAACGGCTCGGCAAAGCCAAAATTGAAGAGCGCTACGGCAATTTATTTGAAATGTACGAGCGTATCACTGGCGAAGATCCATATACAACGCCTATGATGATATATCCTGCGTCGCACTATACTATGGGCGGCGTTTGGGTGGATTATAATTTAATGAGCACCATCCCTGGACTGCATGTTTTGGGCGAAGCTAATTTCTCGGATCACGGGGCTAATAGGCTCGGAGCAAGTGCACTTATGCAAGGATTGGCTGACGGCTATTTCGTTATTCCATATACCATTGGCGATTACTTAGCCAAAAATCCATTGGAAAAAGTTACTACTGAACATCCAGAATTTAAAAAAGCTGTGGAAGAAGCAAATAGCAAAGTAACTAAGCTATTATCTATCAAAGGCAAACGCACACCTACTTCATTCCATAAAGAACTTGGAAAAGTAATGTGGGAGAAAGTCGGTATGGCACGCAACGAAAAAGGGCTTCGCGAAGCATTGGAAATTATTCCAAAAATCAGAGAAGAGTTTTGGCAAAATATAAACGTGCCGGGTGAGGCTACCACTCTGAATATGGCGCTTGAAAGAGCTTTGAGAGTGGCGGACTTCCTGGAATTTGCCGAAGTTATGGCTTGGGACGCACTCGAAAGAGAAGAATCCTGCGGCGCCCACTTCAGAGAAGAATATCAATACGAAGACGGCGAAGCAAAGCGTAACGACGAAAAATTTACACACGTTGCAGTTTGGGAATATCAAGGAGTAGGCAAAAAACCTATACGCCACCAAGAAGAACTCACATTTGAAGATGTTTCGTTGGCTGTAAGGAGCTATAAATAATGATTGAAAACGTGAAAAATCGCACTATATATATAGCGGCATTTCTGTTATACTTAGGAATTTTTATTCTGAGTATTTCTGTAAATGTATCGATTTCTCACGACAGTATTTTTTATGTGTTGGGCGCCCAAAATAATGAATGGCTGTTTCACCCGCACCATTTGCTGTATCACGTTTTCACTCAACTTATAGTTAATACTTCGCAATGGGCTGGCATCAGCAACGATATACCATTTCTAATGTCTGCGGCAAGCTCGCTGTTTGGCGCACTGATGATGGTATATATTTTAAAGATATTTATTGAGCTATTCGACCTAAAAAAATCGCTCGCTTTGGCAGCAAGCGGGGTTATTGCATTCTCCTACGGCGTGTGGTATTATTCCGCCTGCATAGAGGTTTATATTATACCGCTGTTCTTTGTGATTCTATCTTATTACACATTTTTCAAGCACGAAGGCAAGCATTACTATGTCGGATTATACGCCGGGCTAGCTACTCTATTTCACCAGATGTATATATTCTTGCTTATAATCTACGTCATTGCCTATCTTTTCAGAAAAGACAAACTGAAAGATATAGTAAAATTTGCCGCAAGCTACTCTCTCGTCGTAGGAGTTGTTTATATTGCCGTGCTAATATTTGATTACAAAGTTAGCTCCGTAAGCGAAGCTATATCGCAGTTAACGCTGTATGCACACGAAATGCCCGAAATGTGGTCGAGCTTTGGACTTTCGATAGTTATCAATGACTTAATAGGGCTTGGTCGAAGTATTTTTTCAATTCATTATCTTTATAGTTTTGATGCTATTCAAAGTATAGTTTCGCAAAAATTTCCTAACAATTCATTTAACGAGGAAATCTTCCTTGTTAGAAATATATCGGCTTTTATGCAGGTTTTCTTATCTGTTCTGCTGTTTGCGATGATTGTCCTGTTTTTCAGATTTTTAGTTGTTTCAATCAAAAATATGATACGCCAAAAAGAGCATAAGCTTTATAAAGTATGGTATCTTACATTTTTAGTAATATTCGTTTTGTTCTTTACGTTTTGGTCGTCAAATAATCCAGAATTTTGGATTTCGATTTATACAATTACTATTATTTCATTTATGAGATTTGTTGATAAATCGAAAAAAGAATTGCTAGCTCTGACGGCAATGTTTGCATTGCTAATGGCTTATAATTATTTTAGTACGATACAATTTGCGAAGCACATAGAAAATGATTATTACTTAGAGAGAATCCACTCCATAAGCGATATTGTTCAGCCAAAAGATGTTATAGTTTACGACCAGAGTTATATGGTTGGCGATTATTTTGCATATAAAGGCTATAGGAATCTATTGGCAGCAGGCAAGTTAGGTTCAGATGAAATATTGCATAAAATCGATAGTTTGCAATCGGCGAATTTGCAATCAAACATATTTTTCGTTGATGAAATATTTAATTCAGATGCGAAAATATCTGATAATTACAAAAAATTCAAACAAGAGATAGGCGAGCGAGAATTAATCGAGCCTATCGAAGTTAATGATTATAAAATTTACGAGCTAATAATTAAAAATAAATAAAGGTTACATTATGAGATTTACATTGCATATATGGAGGCAAAAGGACGCCAAATCAAAGGGCGAATTTGCGACATATAAGATGGAAGATGTTTCCGAGCACATGTCTTTGCTTGAGATGATGGATTTGCTAAACGAAAATCTTATCAATGAAGGCAAAGAGCCAATTGCGTTTGACCACGACTGCCGCGAAGGTATTTGCGGTGCTTGCTCGATGGCAATCAATGGCCGCCCGCATGGGCACGTTGGTGCGACAACAACTTGCCAGTTGCACATGAGAATGTTTAAAGACGGCGATGAGCTTTATATAGAGCCGTTTCGCGCAAGGGCGTTCCCTGTAATTAAGGATTTAGTTGTAGACCGTTCGGCGCTTGATAGAATTATCCAAGCTGGCGGCTATGTATCAGTCAATACGGGCGCTCCGCAAGATGCTAATGCTTTGCCTATCCCGAAAGAGTCGGCAGATTTGGCGATGGACGCTGCTGCTTGCATAGGCTGTGGCGCCTGCGTTGCAGCTTGCCCAAATGGTGCAGCTATGCTATTCACTTCTGCAAAGATTATGCAGCTTGCTAACTTGCCGCAAGGGCAGGCAGAAAGAAAAAAGAGAGCTTTGGCTATGATAACGCAAATGGAAGAGGAAGGCTTTGGCGCTTGCCGTAATTATTACGAATGCGAGGCTGTATGTCCTAAATCAATATCTGTTCGATTCATAAGCCGAATGAACATCGAGTATTTGAATGCAAGTGTTAGCGCTTCGCTATAGCGAAAGCTATGCGAATAGCGACGATATAACATGACAATATAACATAAGGGGCTGCTCTCGTAAGGGCAGCCCTTTTTTTGTGTTTGAACGGATTATAGGAAACAAAGGATTACCAAGATTATTTTTGCCTGCTGTTCAATTTCTTCCTTCTTATCATGGTAATCATGTAATCCAGAAAATCTTGATTCAGACTGTAATAGTAGCTGGGGCTGTCTTATATGGGTTCTGATGCATTATTTGGGTTTAATCCCGAAGGGATTTGATGTTTGTAGAAAATAAAATTGTATAACATGATGCGACCCCTACGGAGTCGTATAAATCGCCGATTATCCCTTGCTACAAACATTTGAACCTTTCGGGTTCTTTCCTATTTGGCTTTAAGATGTCCTACACCTCGAAGGTGTAGGACAGCTGAGGAACAGCGGATAGGCAATAGAAATACTTCCTTCTATATTATTCAAATTTATTCCACAATAAACAATTCACATTAACGTTGTTAATAAAATAAACAATGTTAAATCACATTTGATAGGTTCTGAAATGGAAAAGAAAGAAATTCAAGAAGAAAGAATGAGACGCTACTTTATAGAAAGTGGCAAAAAAATCATCAAGGGCGAAGGCATATCGGCTCTGAGTGTGCGAAACGTTGCCGACGACGCGGGATATTCTTATGCGACTATGTATAATTATTTCAAAGATATATACTCTTTGATGAACGTCTGCATAGATGAGTTTTTGGACGAAGTGGGCGAGTTTGTAGGGCAAGACAGCGCCGCGGCAGCTAGCCCAAGCGACGTTATTGCAAATAGGGCTTTTTCATTTGTTAAATACTTTGTCCAATATCCCGGTATTTACGAATTGCTTTTTCTTGAGCGGCTTTCGTCGATAGGTTATAAGCCGGAAATATCGACAAAAACCGAGAATTTGATGCTTTCGCTGATTGCGAGGGAGTTTGACTTGCTGTATTCAAGCAAAACAGCCGAGCAAGTCCAGCTATTAAAAAATATGTTTTCGGCTATGATACACGGCTATTTAATTTTGTATATGAACAAGCGTATTCCAATAGATTTCATTGAGTTCAAAAAAAGATTTACTGAATCTGTGAATAATTTTTTAAATGCGAGCTGGTAGGGAAGACGGCGGGAATAGTTGGTGAGCTGAAAAGACGAAAGCAACGCTGCTATAAACTTTTCGCTCGCCACATTCGTCAGATGCTGATATTGCTAATGCTTTAATAACTTTGTGATAGAACAATTATATTTTTAGTACTTCTTATGCAAAAAAAAATATCTATACCGTTGGAAAACGAAGAGTTTATTGAAAAAAATAAGCTTATAAATACATTTGAATCATTTTTTAATAGCGATTTTAGCTTTGAGTTTTCTGATGGCCAAGTGGACATCTTCTTGGGAGAATTAGATTACGGGTTATTTCAGTCGGTAGCAAATAGAGCCTTGCATGATAGCCTACTAAACGACCAATCAAAAAATGCAGCGAAGCAAATATTAGACTCAATAACAAACATCAAAAGCTACGGCTTAAGGAGTGGAAAGCGGGTATATGCGGGCTATAACGCCGAGCGAAAGGTTCAAAATCGTAAAGTAAAAGAAGAAAAAAGGCAGCAGTTCTATTACACCAAAGGACATAATTTTTCTAAAAATAATGCACCAGTTCCCGAAGAGTTTGAAAATCAAATTATCTGCGGTGATAGCTTGGAAGTGCTGAAAAAATTGCCAGATAACTGCATTGATATAGTGCTTACTTCGCCGCCATACAATTTTGGATTAGACTATGCGAGCACTCAAGATGACGACCATTGGGAAGCTTATTTTGGAAAGCTTTTTGAGATATTTGCAGAGTGTATAAGAGTCTTGAAATATGGTGGGCGAGCTATAGTTAATGTGCAACCATTATTTTCGGATTATATACCAACTCATCATATAATTAGCAATTTTTTTATTCAGCAAAAAATGATTTGGAAAGGCGAGATATTGTGGGAAAAGAATAATTATAACTGCAAATACACGGCTTGGGGTAGCTGGAAAAGCCCAAGCAATCCATACCTTAAATATACATGGGAGTTCTTGGAAGTATTTTGCAAGGGAGACTTAAAGAAAGTTGGAGCGGCTGAAGACGCAGATATATCTGCAGAAGATTTCAAAAAGTGGATTGTTGGGAAATGGTCAATTGCTCCAGAAAGAAATATGAAGCAATATGACCATCCTGCAATGTTTCCAGAAGAGATAGTAGTCCGCGCTTTGCAGTTATTCTCGTTTCAAGGCGACATTGTGCTTGACCCATTTAATGGAGCAGGCACAACAACAAGTGTTGCCAAGAAAATTAATCGTAGGTTTTTAGGCATAGACATATCTGAAAAGTACTGTAAAGTGGCTATCGATAGGATTTCAAACAGTATATTTTAATAGCCGTAGATATGAAAAAAGCAAATTTGAAGTTGATAGAAAAGTTCGTTGGCGATGTCAACGCAAAAATACAAGGCGTCGATGCTGTTGCACAAATCGATAAAGATCGCGCATACGGAGGTATTATAAGGGCAGCTAAGGGAAAGTTGATAGAGGAGTTTTGCAAAGAAGTTGTAAAAATAGCTTGGAACGAACTCGGCGGGAAAAGCAAAGATTTGACCTTTCCTTCTAAAAAAGTGCCTGTACCTTTGAAAATGGAATATATAGAGAAAATCAAGTCGCCTGAAGTTAAATTATGGATAAAAAATAATTACAACGATTTTGTTTTTAATGCTCAGGTTGACGTCCATGTTTTTCTGAAGGATAAGTTTGTATTAGGAATTGAATGTAAGTCTTATACCGAAAATGCTATGTTGAAACGGATACTCGTTGATTTTACGCTTTTAAAAACAGTCTACCCAGAGCTACAATGTGCCTTATTGCAACTCGAAAGCCAGTTGACAGGCGATTATTCTCAAATTCACAACAAAATAATTTTTGGCAGCCACAGTACGCACGCGCTAATGTCCTATTTTGATATTGATTTGAACATAATGACTTTGCTCGAGGGAGAAAGGTCGGTGAATAAGCCCGTGCATAAGCCCAAGTTCTTCAAACCATTGAAAAAAGAAGTAGCCATCGATATAGTAAAAAGGATTCAATTACTCTTAAAGCCTTTTGCTTAATTCCCCCCCCACACTAAAAAAACTTTATTTTGGCTGGGTTGGTGCCCGTCGGGAATTTTTTGATTTTAAGCTCTCGCGATACACAAATAAAATATTGCTCTATTTATTCGTCGAAATAATCGAGAAAAAAAGAAGTGTTGGACAAAATATAGATACTGCAATGCTATTGCGCAGAAGCAGCAATAACAGTGATTGATTAAGATTGACAAAAAACTTTCGAATATTATTCTATATTAATGAAACAGAATTGTAAGTATGAGCAATACGAATATCATAATATACCAAACCGAAGACGGCAAAGCAAAAATCACCTTGTACGCTCAAGATGATTCGGTGTGGATGAATCAAAGCCAACTATCAGAACTTTTTGACACCTCGATACCAAATATTAGCATGCACATTTCTAATATACTAAAAGAAAAGGAGTTAGAAGAAATTTCAGTTGTTAAGGATTACTTAATAACTGCCGCAGACGGCAAAAACTATAAAGTTCAGAAAATGCTATCATGTTAATGGCAAATTCCTCCCCCCCCACACTAAAAAAACTTTATTTTGGCTGGGTTGGTGCCCGTCGGGAATTTTTTGATTGGAATTGAATCTTGCCTATTAGCAAAAATTAATAGCTCGCCACGCGATTGGAATTTTTTCGCATTGCCTACCAATAGCAAGCCATTATCCGGGCTTTGCGAAAGCGAATACCAAATTGCTGATTTCTCCAAATTCTTAATCTTAAGCGTAGGCGATGCATTCGCCGCATTTAGCTCAATAAAACAAACACCGTCTGTATTTGACGTATTCCCATTAATAAAATAAAGCGTGTCTTGGCTATTGGAAAG
>JAKIZN010000248.1 GCA_022708005.1 Bacteroidota bacterium
CCACCAATAGCGTCCAACCGCTGACCCATACAAAATGGAACCAAGCTCCGTTCTACAATGGGTTCTGCCCATTCGATGATACTAAACAGAAGCGAACTGTTGCGGGTTGCGTCGCGACTGCTATGGCGCAAGTGATGAAATATTGGAGCTATCCTATTACTGGGAAAGGCAGTCACTCGTATGCTCACTATATGCTCGGAACGATTAGTGCTTCTTTCGATGACTACGAAATTCCATGGGACGATTTTGCTAACACTATTTTTTCAACTAATGATGACCTTGCTTATACGACATTTCTCATCGGCGTCAGCGTCGAAATGCGGTATGGAGTTGATGCAAGTGGAGCATTCGTTATTTCTTCTACTGCACCACAAAAACATTGCAGCGAGTTTGCCCTAAAAACTTATTGGAAATATGACCCAAACACATTGCGCGGCATAGAGCGAGAAAAAGTAACTGACGACGAAGAATGGGAAAGCACTATTAAAAATGAGCTGATAAGCGGCAGACCCGTTATATATACTGGATTTGGTAGGGAAGGCGGACATGCGTGGGTTTGCGATGGCTTCCGTTCGGACAACTATTATTCGATGAATTGGGGCTGGGGCGGCAGGTATAATGGATATTATAGGCTGAATGCGCTCGATCCAGGTATAGGCGGCATTGGCAGCGGCTCTGGGCTGTTTAATTATAAGCAAGAAGTTTTGGTAGGTATTCAACCCGATAAGGCTAATAGTAGCGTAATCTCGCTTTCTGGCGACCTTGCTTTTGACGAAATACCAGTAGGCAGCACAGCAACGGCTTATCTTAATATTAACAATTTAGGCTCTACTCCATTTGAAGTGTCCTCGATAGAGACAACATCTAAATTTAGCATAAATGGCTCTGCAAATTTCACGGTTGCGCCGGGTGAAACGGAAACGGTTGAAGTGGTGTTCGAGCCAAACAATGTTGGAACTTTTTCTGGCATAGCGAAAGTTCATAGTAATGCCACATTTGGCGTATCTCAAATCACTTTGACAGGTAAGGCAAGTTCAGGAACAACAAGCGTTACTGACGCAGATGCCAGCAATTTGCTATTTCCAAATCCCGCTAACGATATTTTAAATATAGATTTGAGCGATAGAGTTAGCTCGATTTCCATTAAGGACATTGCAGGCAAAACATTGTTTAATACTTCGTTAAACGGCGATACAAAATTACTATCCATTCCGCTGATAGGATTTTCTTCTGGGACTTATTTTGTAGAAATAACCGCAGAATCTGGCAAAACTACCAGCAGGAAATTTACAATTTCTCGATAACGCATATTGCTTGTTGGCAAAAGGCGGGCAGAGATGTCCGCTTTTTTTATGTTGCTCTAAAGTGCAATAAGTTACTACGCATTTAGATAGACTACGCACAAGTGTTTTGTGCAGGCTTATATTTTGATATAATATTATCACATTTGTTCGTCGAAAAAAAATATAAGGCAAAATGAAATAAGCGGGGCAATTTCGCACAAGTGAGAATGAAAACGCATCACAAAATAATAAACGGAGACAGCAGGCAAATGGCTGAACTGCCCGATAAGTCAGTGCATTTGGCAGTTACATCGCCACCATATTGGCAGCTTAAAGACTACGGAACGGATAATCAAATCGGCTTCCACGATAGCTACGAAAATTATATTAATAACCTGAATTTAGTATGGAAAGAGTGCTACCGCGTGCTTCATAATGGCTGTAGGCTATGCGTAAATATTGGCGACCAATTTGCCAGAGCGGTTTATTATGGACGCTATAAGGTCATTCCTATTCGTGAAGAAATTATCAAATTTTGCGAAAACATTGGATTTGACTATATGGGCGCTACTATCTGGCAAAAAGTAACAACGTCCAATACCACTGGCGGCGGCGTCCAAATGGGTTCTTATCCCTATCCGAGAAATGGCATTTTAAAATTAGATTACGAGTTTATTCTTGTTTTCAAAAAATTGGGCAACAGCCCGAAGCCAACCAAAGAGCAAAAAGAGCTATCGAAAATGACTGATGAGGAGTGGAATACTTTTTTCGCAGGGCATTGGAACTTCACTGGAACAAGGCAGAGCGGGCATATCGCTATGTTTCCAGAGGAGCTGCCAAGGCGTCTAATCAAAATGTTTTCATTTGTGGGCGAAACGGTTCTCGACCCATTTCTAGGTAGTGGCACTACTGCATTAGCCGCAAGAAACTTAGGCAGGAACTCCGTCGGCTTTGAGATAAATCCAGACTTTATCCCATTTATCGAAGAAAAGCTAAATGTTCAGCAAGGAGATTTGGAAGGAACAACTTATGAGTTTATAACTCAAAATAAACCTACAATTGACTTTGAAAATGAAATCAAAAAGTTGCCATATATTTTCAAAGACCCGCACACGTTAGATAAAAAAATTGACGTCAAAAAACTACAGTTCGGCTCGAAAATCGATAAGGATAGCACCACTCAACGTGAGGAGTTTTTTACGGTTAAAGAAGTTATCAGTTCGGAGCTAATCAAGCTAAGCAATGGTTTAATAGTAAAGCTTATTGGCATCAAGGAATCGCCAAAGGCAAACGGCAAAGCAGTGTCATTTTTGATTGAGAAGACCAAAGGGAAGCGAGTTTTTTTGAAATTCGACGATATAAAGTATGATAAAGAAAATAACTTGCTATGTTATTTATACCTTGCAAATAAAACATTTATCAACGCCCATTTAATTAAGAGTGGCTTGGCGCAAGTGGACACTGATATTGATTTTAAGTATAAGGGGAAATTTATAAATTTATTGCAGCACCATAATGGCTAAAAAAGAAACTAAAAGGTATTCTTTGGAGTTTGGCAAAAAAGAAAAGGAGAAATTGCTAATAAGGAAGTAATATGGGAAATTCAGGATGAAATAGGCAGATTAAAATAATTTCGCTCCGCATAGCCACAAACCGCTTCTCATTATGGTCAATAAGAAGTACGCTATTTGCAATAAATAGTAAATTTGGTTAAATTCGTAGAAAAAAATTATGCTATTTGAAGAATATAAATATCTTAGCTATCAGTTCCCTGAACCACAATATTTAGGTGCTAAATACACTCATTTGGCGTGGATAAATAGATTTATTCCCAAAAACATA
>JAKIZN010000249.1 GCA_022708005.1 Bacteroidota bacterium
CATTAGCAAACCTTTGGCTTTGCACGCTTGCAAGAAATTGAGCGGGCTTTGCTTACCATTTACCTCGAACCTTACTATGTTTGTTTGCACCCTTTTCATATCTAAACTGATGCCGCCGATTTCGCTAATTTGTCGAGCGAAATATTGGGCATTATAGTGGTCAGATTCGATTTTATCGAAGTTGTTGTTAATAGCATAGATACCTGCGGCAGCAATTAGCCCGACTTGCCTCATTCCGCCGCCGAATATTTTTCTCCACTTTAACGCCTTTTCGATATTTTCTTTAGTGGAAACAATCAGAGAGCCAATTGGAGCACCCAATCCCTTTGAAAGACAGACAGATAGAGTATCGAAATACTTAGCATATTCCTTGCCCGATACTTTGGTGGCAACTATCGCGTTCCATATCCTTGCGCCGTCCAAATGAAGCGATAAATTACTTTCATTTGCAAATTGCCTCAACAACTTGATATAATCTATATCAATAGTTGTTCCGCCGTGCCGATTATGCGTATTTTCCAAGCTAATCACAGCAGTTTTGGGATAGTAATACACATTTGGACGCACAGCTTGCTTTATATCTTCAATATCAGGAGAGCCGTATTCCGATTTTATCGGGCGAATTTGCAAACTCGAAAGAATCGCTGGGGCAGCAGTTTCGTAATAATAAATATGAGCCTCTGAATCTGCAATGACTTCATCGCCCGGATTAGTCAATACTTTAAGCGATAGCTGGTTGCTCATTGTTCCCGAAGGCACAAAGAGCGATGCTTCTTTGCCAAAATAATCTGCTATCTGCTCCTGCAAAGCGTTTACGCTTGGGTCTTCGCCGTAAACGTCGTCGCCGACAGGAGCGGCAGCTATCGCTTGCCTCATTTCAATTGATGGCACAGTTAAAGTATCGCTACGCAAATCTATCATGAAGCAGTTTCCTTTTTCTTTGTTGTTGGATGTCCTTCGGGCATACCCGGCATATCGATAGGTGGATGACCCGGTGGCAAACTTTCCATATCAACAGGCGGATGTCCTTCAGGCATACCTTCCATTCCGTCATGGCTATTCGGCGCCTGCTTAAGCACGTCTTTTGCCTTCACTCCTTTTTTAGGAACTAATAGCATGGTTTTGGACGATAAGCTATCTACAGTCTGCTTTTTGTCCGCAATTTGATAAGCACCAGAATAGATAAATCCTTCGGAGATGTAATCCAAATTGCCTTGCAATGCGTGGCTACTCCTGAATTTTTGTGAAAGCATAGCTTTCATTTGCTCTGGGATTGCAGTAGTATCATTTTGTTTATAAAAATATGCAATCAGAGCTGCTGGAGGTGTGTATTCATGATTCGCGTCGCTCGGAACTTTTGCATCTTTATATTTGTCAATTATTTTCTCTTTGAAAAGTTCTTTCGCAAGCGAACGAATTTCAGTAGAATCAAGTTTGCTTACCCCAACAAACAGAAAAGTTATGTTGCCGCCTTCGGTGTCGCCGTGTACTTCGTCTAAAATTTCATATTTGAATGAACCACCAAATAAGAAACAAGCTATTGCAATGATAACCACTGCAGCAGCTACTATGTAAAGCAATGTAGATTTTTTCATAAGCCTTTATTTATAATAAGTTGATAAAACTAAAGTCGAAATTTTGAGCTATTAGCCCGCCTATCCATAGGATTGCACCGACGCTCATCGGAATAGAAAAATTATCATCTGTTTTCAGCACTTTTGATGCTGCTTCGGCAAAAGCTCCAACTATGGCAGATAGCGAGCCTACTATAAAAAATGAAACAGGAGCGCCGAAAATTAAGCCAATTGTGAATACTACTGCAACTGCCGAAACCATAAAGGCAGCAGTTCCTTCCCAAGACTTGTTAAATAGCGGAGTGCGACCAAATTTTCTGCCTATAAGTGCCGCAGAAATATCAGAAATAATAAGAATTGCAAAAGCGGTAATAGCAATAATTTTAGGGAAAATAAAAACCGTCAGAACAGCTGAAATTAGCACCCAAGAAGCGCCGTTTAGCAATATTTTGCCATTATCTTTCTCGTGCTTTCTTAGCATTGCATAGAAATATTTTCTATAAATTCTATTTAAAGCACTCACTTTCTTGGTCAAAATATCAATTAAAATCATAAGGACGGCAAGCGGAATTAATATAGAAAGTGCCTCTTTTTTGGATAGAAAGACGTATCCCACAGGTATAGAAATTGAGCAAAGGTGAATCAACTTCCTTAGCACTTCCTGCTTGTAGGAAATATTCTCTTTTTTGCTTGTGCTTTTGTCGCCTTGCGTAGCTTGCAAGTTGCTAACCTCAATTTCACAGCCGTCAGTTTCAGAAACCAAATTATTTTCTACTAAATTCGTTGTATCCATATAAGACGGTTTATCCGACACTAATATTAATTGTAAAATGCAAATTTATGAAAACTTTGCTAAAAAGTGCTAACGCAAAAATAAATTTAGGGCTGCAAGTCCTCAATAAAAGGGACGACGGATTTCACAACATCAATTCGCTGATTCTACCAATTTCGCTGAGCGACAAAATTGAAATCTCCCAGAGCGAGCAATACGAGCTAACTTGCAATGTTTGCTTTGATATTCCAATGGAAGAAAATTTGGTAATCAAGGCTGCAAAGTTGATTAATCAGCGTGTCGGGCAAAACAACTATGTCAAGATTGATTTGCATAAAAATATACCGTCGGGCGCTGGGCTTGGCGGTGGCAGCTCTGACGCGGCGAATGTGCTATTAGCGATGAACGAAATGTTTGATTATGGACTAAGCAAAAGCGAACTCGCTGATATTGGGAAAGTTATCGGATCAGATGTGCCATTTTTTATTTATAATCAGCCCGCAGTAGCAAAAGGGCGTGGCGAACAATTTGATTTTGCGGATATAAAATTGCAATGTGATGTGGTGGTGGTATTTCCCAATATCCATGTTTCTACTTCGGAAGCGTATAAATCACTCGGCAGATCGAGCAAAAAAATTGACGAAATTGACTTTTTGCAAGCAGTTAGCAATGGCAAAGCATCTTATGGCAAAATCATAAACGATTTTGAGCCGCACACTATCGAATCCTATCCGGAAGTGGCGGATATAAAAAATGAACTTGTGAAAAAT
>JAKIZN010000250.1 GCA_022708005.1 Bacteroidota bacterium
GGCAAATTTTTTGAAGAGCTTGATGGAACTGTTGCATTCAATTTCATATATATGAATCTTGGTGAATTTACACGCACTTCTGAAAATGGTCAAGTATTGGGCAAATTTTTATCTAACGAGTTTGCTCTTGGACTGTCTTACGGCACTCTTATAAGCGACGATCTTGGAATTGGCTTCCAGATGAGATATATTCGCTCAAACCTTACTCCAACTGGGCAAAACCAAAAAGAAGCTGGAGTGGGCAATTCGGCGAGTTTTGATTTAGGATTGCTATATAAGCCTTCGGGGTTCAAAATTTTTGACGTTCGCAATCCGCTTTCGTTTGGCTTCAATTTGCAAAATGTCGGTCCTAAAATTACCTATATCAACGAATCCGACCCTATACCTACAAATTTGAAATTAGGCGCAGCGTGGAAGCTCGTCAAAGATGAGTTTAACGACTTGAAAATAGCTTTCGACTTCCAAAAGCTACTTGTAAAGCGAGATAGCACAAACTCCGACCCATTGCCGCTGTCGCTTGTGAGCGCTTGGAAAAATCCCGGTATTGAGTTCTCTGTCGGCGCAGAATATTGGTACGAAGACGTTTTCGCTTTTAGAGTTGGATATTTCACCGAGCCATCAAGGCTTGGCAACCGAAAATTCTGGAATTTCGGCGCAGGGGTTAAGTATGATATTTTCAAACTTGACTTCAGCTTTATTAACACCATCGAGGAAAATCATCCGCTGGCTAACACGATGCGGTTCTCGATGTTAGTCGATTTTAAATAATTTATTATAACTTCATATTAACTGCCTTAAAAGGCTGTAAATTATAACTTTGCAAACCTTTTAAGGCAGTTTTTTGTAAAGATGAACGCAATATTTATTGTAGCACTATTGGTAACGCTATCAGCTACTTTTTCCGGGCTAACGCTCGGATTTTTCAGTTTAAATTTAACATCACTCGAAAATAAGGTAAAGCTTGGGGATAAGCGAGCAAAGCGCATTTATCCACTAAGAAAGAAATCCAATTTACTGCTTTCTACGCTGCTTTTGGGCAATGTTATAGTTAATACTGTAACTGCTGTTTTGCTTGGAAATGTGGCATCGGGATTAGTCGCGAGTTTAACGGCGACGGCGCTAATATTTATCATCGGCGAAATTTTCCCACAAGCTATCTTTGCGAGATATGGACTGCAATTCGGCGCTTCGTTAGCTTGGCTGGTATGGGTATTTATTGTGATTCTATATCCAATCACGGCGCCAATAGCTTTTGCACTCGATAAAATTTTAGGCAAAGAGCCGCCCACAATGTATAGCAAAGAGGAAATACAAGAAATAATCAAGCATCATGAGGATTCGCCGCTATCGGATATTGACGCCGATGAGGAGAAAATACTTATCGGGGCGCTATCTTTTTCGGACAAGCCAGCCATCGATATTATGACCCCGAGAACTGTGGTCTATGCCCTCGATGCCGAAAAAATTATTGATGAAGAATTGCTACATCAAATTCGCGAAAAGGGATTTAGCAGAATACCAGTATTTCAAGATAAAAAGGATAATTTAGTCGGGATTTTATACTCGAAAGAGCTAATTGGCTTTAGCCTTGATGAACCCAAAAAGGTCGGCGAAGTATGCAATAAGCACTCGCTTATTCAAATAGATGGCTCTACTAATTTAGATGAGCTATTTAATATGTTTATCACTCAAAGAACGCATATTGCTTTTATCGTCGGCGAATTTGATGAATTTAAAGGGTTGGTTACGCTCGAGGACGTTATAGAAGAAATTTTAAAGACGGAAATCGTTGATGAAGCAGATAAGGCTGTGGATATGCGAAAATTAGCCATAATCAGCAAAAGAGTTTTAAAGCAATAGCGTCTTATCAGCAAAAATAATTTGAAAAATGTTGAACTAATTAATAATTAAAGAATGTTTGCAAGCGTTAATGAACAAATGGACTTGATTCGTGCGGGAGCAATTGACTTGCTGCCGGAAGATGAGCTCGTTAGAAAAATTGAAAAATCAATCAAAACAAATAAGCCGATGAGAGTCAAACTCGGTGCAGATCCAAGCAGACCAGATTTGCACATTGGGCATGCCGTCGTGCTAAATAAAATGAGGCAGTTCCAAGACTTAGGGCATCGAGCCGTGCTTATTATCGGAGACTTCACGGCTATGATAGGCGACCCCACCGGGAAGTCAAAAACAAGACCGCAACTAACTATTGAAGAAACTAAAATTAACGGGCAATCCTACCTTGAGCAAGCCACAATCGTATTGCAAAAAGATAATTTAGAAGTGCTGTATAATTCGCAATGGCTCGGGAAAATGACTTTTAGCGATGTGATTTTGCTTGCTTCAAAATACACCGTAGCGCAACTATTAGAGCGAGATGACTTTTCTAAACGATTCAAATCTAATACTCCTATTAGCGTTCACGAACTGCTGTATCCGCTCGCACAAGCTATGGATTCAGTTTTTGTGGAGTCCGATATAGAATTAGGCGGCACAGACCAAAAATTTAATTTAATAGTAGGGCGAGAAGTCCAAAAAGCTTATGGCAAAGAGCCACAGTGCATTTTGACTATGCCTTTGCTCGAAGGGACTGACGGCGTAGAAAAGATGAGCAAGTCATTAGATAATTATATCGCTATTACCGATACTCCACGCGAAATGTTCGGCAAAATGATGTCTATACCTGATAATATGATAGCTCGATATACGCAGTATGCCACATTTGAGCATGAGGAAAAGGTGAAATTGCTCGAAGCGGGCTTGGCAGATGGCTCTATCCATCCACGAAATGCTAAAGTTGATGCCGCTATGAAACTTGTTGAAATTTACCACTCGAAAGACGAGGCAAAGGCAGCTTTGGAGGAATTTGAAAGAATTTTTAAGAACAAGGAATTGCCTGATGTAGTCGATGAATTCGAACTCGATTGCGGCGGAAACGAAGTAAATATTATGGATATGCTTGTATCTTCATCGCTAGCGCCATCGAAAAAAGAGGCGAAGCGGCTCATCGAGCAGGGCGGAGTAATGGTCGATAACGAAAAAGTTATGGACGCATTTGCAAAAATCGATATTTCGCAAAAACGGCTTGTCAAAGTA
>JAKIZN010000251.1 GCA_022708005.1 Bacteroidota bacterium
CTCTTCTTGTGGGCATACCCGCCCGCAAACAGCCGGGAGCGCATTATCTTCTTTCAATATAGCCGCGGCAGATTTAAAATCGCCGTCGGCTATCATTTGTATAAACTCTGGAATTTTTACAGAAACCGGACAGCCGACAACGCAAGTTGGACGTTTGCACTGCAAGCACCGCTCTGCTTCTTGCATTGCGGTAAAAACGGAATAGCCTAAATTTACTTCGTTAAAATTTCTGGCTCTCTCCTTTGGATCTTGCTCAGTCATCTTATGTCTTAAAATCGCTGTTCTCTCTTTTGGGGTCAGCTTAGCCATTATCCACCTCCTGCTGTTGCTTTTTCAAGCCGACATCGAACATTTTATCGTAATTGCAAGTATGGTTGTGCAAACTAACAGCTTCTTCTGCCCTATATACTTTATTCCGCTGGTTTAAGATCTTAAAATCTACTTCATGGGCATCAAACTCTGGTCCATCAACGCATACAAATACAGTTTTATCGCCAACTTTAGCGCGGCAGCCGCCGCACATACCTGTGCCATCAACCATTATTGGATTAAGGCTCACCATTGTCTTGATTTTATAGGGTCTTGTAACGTTTGCAACTGCTTCCATCATCGGTATTGGTCCTATTGCGAGTACGAAATCGATTTGCCTGCCTTCATCAATCAACTGCTGCAATTTTTGCGTTACAAATCCATGAAATCCATAAGAGCCATCGTCGGTTGTTGGATAAACTTCGTCGGCGACTTTTCTCATTTCATCTTCTAAAATTACGAATTCTTTGGAGCGTCCGCCAATGATAGAAATAACGTGGTTGCCCATTTCTTTCAAAGCTTTAGCCGTCGGGAATGCGATAGCAGTGCCAACTCCACCGCCAATGCTAACGGCAGTGCCAAACTTCTCGATATGCGATGGCTTGCCCAATGGTCCGACAAGGTCTAATATAAAATCGCCAGCCTCGAACGTATTTAGCATTTTTGTTGTTCTGCCGACGCCTTGGACTATGATGGTTATAGAACCTTCCTCTATATTTGAATCGGCGATTGTTATAGGTATGCGTTCGCCATTTTCGTGAACCCTAAGAATAATGAATTGCCCAGCTTTACGCTTTTCGGCAATCTTAGGTGCTTCTATGCGGAACATTTTAACATCTGGTCCGATGAACTTCGCTTCGATAATTCTATTCATTTATGCCTCTGAAATAATAAACTCGCTATTTAAGGTATTGCAAAATATAAAATAACAATTTAAAAAAAATTTTAATCAATTGAAAATGAAAAAAAGCGGAAATTCAAAAGAACTTCCGCTATGTTTTTTCAATAATAATGTTAATTACTTCCAAAATCGTTATCTGGCTTAGTGCCCGAGCCTTCCATTTCTTCAATTAGCGATGTCTGTTTTAGCGTTGATTCGTCCAATAAGGACTTCGTATGCTCTGTTTCTGCAACCACAAATATTAGCTTATTTGCTTGCGCATCGAACTCGCCCAATAGCTTGCTGCCGGGCTTTAGCGAGCCTTTCAGCATTTCTTCGGCAAGCTCGTCTTCGACATATCGCTGCAATGCACGGCGCAATGGTCTTGCTCCATATTTTTCGTCAAATCCTTTATCCACCAAGAAATCTTTAGCTTTATCGGTTAGCTCAAGCTCCATTTTATTCACTTTCAGCCTTTCGACAAGTCGCTTTAGCTGAATATCGATAATGCTGTAAATATGCTTTCTTTCAAGGTTGCGGAAGACGATAAAGTCGTCTATTCTATTAATAAATTCTGGATTGAATAGGCGTCTGACAGATTCTTCAATTGTCGATTTTACGCTATCATAGTCTATGCCTTTACTTTGCCCTAAAAAGCCGATGTTTCCACCTTCTTTGAGGTCTTTAGTGCCAACGTTTGAAGTCATAATAATAACGGTATTTTTGAAATCTACTTTTCTGCCGAGCCCGTCAGTCAAAATGCCGTCATCAAATACTTGCAGCAAAATATTGAATACATCGGAATGAGCTTTTTCGATTTCATCTAATAATATTATAGAATACGGCTTGCGTCGGACTTTTTCCGTTAGTTGCCCGCCTTCTTCATAGCCGACATATCCCGGGGGCGCCCCGACAAGTCTCGAAACGGTGTGTTTCTCCATATATTCGCTCATGTCAATTCTGATAAGAGCGTCTTCCGATTCAAACATCACGCGAGCCATAACTTTTGCTAATTCAGTTTTGCCGACACCTGTCGGACCTAAGAACATAAATGAGCCAATTGGGCGAGCGGGGTCTTTCAAGCCGGCTCTTGCCCTTCGGATTGATTTCGCGAGATATTCGATTGCTTCGTCTTGCCCTACCACCAAAGCACGCAGTTCGTCGGCGAGTTTCAGCAATTTATTTGATTCGCTTTCTGCAATTCTATTCACTGGCACGCCCGTCATCATAGCGACCACATCAGCAATATCTTCTTCGGAAACGGGGAACGCTGTCTCTGCGGCTTCGTCTTCCCATTGCTGTTTTGCAATTTCGAGTTCGTTCTGCAAATTCTTTTCGATATCCCTTAGCTTTGCGGCTTCTTCAAAGTTTTGCTGCTTGACGACTAATGTTTTTTCGTGCCTGATTTGTTCAATTTTTTCTTCGATTTCAACTATATTTTTAGGGACAACGATATTAGCAAGATGCACTCTTGCGCCTGCTTCGTCGAGCACGTCTATAGCTTTATCGGGAAACATCCTATCGGATATATATCTATCGGAAAGCCTTACGCAAGCATCTAAAGCCTCATCGGAATATGTAACGCCGTGGTGCCCTTCGTATTTATCTCTTATATTAGTAATTATTTGCAAAGTTTCATCTAATGATGGCGGCTCGACCAATATTTTTTGGAATCGGCGTTCTAATGCACCATCTTTTTCGATGTATTGCCTATATTCATCAAGCGTTGTCGCTCCGATACATTGCAAATCGCCTCTTGCGAGCGCTGGCTTGAACATATTGGAAGCGTCAAGCGAACCGCTTGCTCCGCCCGCTCCGACTATAGTATGCAATTCGTCGATGAATAATATAACATCTTTTGCTCTTTCGAGTTCGTTCAAAATCGCTTTCATTCTTTCTTCAAATT
>JAKIZN010000252.1 GCA_022708005.1 Bacteroidota bacterium
TACGCTTTTGGCGCAAAATTGGCAAAAAATCAATGGGACAAACCAGTATATAAACAAAATTTTTTCGCCCGCAGATGAGCCAAATAGGATAATTGTTGCCTCAGATGGCTACCCGACGGATATTTTGCTGAGCGATATTGACTTCCCAATGATAGGAAGCGGCTGCCAAGAAAGCATAGATTATGGCAATGTATTTAACAGCTATTTTTTAACGGGCTATCCTGTTTATGATATTTACGCTAGCAAGAAAAACCCAGATAAATGGATGGCTGCGGTGCGAAAGTTTGACCGTAGCGGCATATTGCATTCTACTGATAAGGGGGCTACTTGGAACGATTTCCTATCTTGCGACGGCACTAATCAGATATTTAGATTAAGCTCGTCGATTATTGATGACAAAGAATATTTCGTTGCAGCAGCAATCGGCACAAGCGAAGGATTTATCTATTCAGATGATGGATTTTCCACTTGCCAGAGTAGCTCTGCGTTAAGCGTAGAGGCTCGCTCAATTGCATACTCTAAATTAAATCCGCAAATGCTTTTTATTGCCGGAGATGCTTATTCACAAGGCAGAGTGCTGCGCTCAAAAGATAACGGCAAAACATGGCAAAAGGAAGAAAGCGGACTCGACGGCTTGAGAATATTGTCGCTATTGCCTTCGTCGCATAACGAAGCAGTAGTGCTGTGCGGAGCCGATTCGCTTACTATCGATAAATCGAGCGTTGGCAAAGGCATATATTTGAGCCTTGATACTGGCAAAACTTGGCAACGCATAGCTGGCATTGGAGCGCAAGTATTTGAAATTGCAGAGCATCCGACAAATCCTAAATATATAGCTGCTGCTGCTGGATTGCAAGGTGTGCTGGTTTCTTCTATTTACGGCTATTGGTTCGAGCAGCATAACTCTGGGCTGCCCGAAGGGAAATCAGTGCGAAATGTGATGATACCTAATTGGGAGACCACAGAAGAAGGTTTTATTACTTTTGCGGGAGTGTTCGATGATGGGCTTTATAAATCTGGATACTTGACAACGGGCGTAGAATCGCCGCAACCCGCTGAATTTTCTATGGTTTCCGTTAGCCCGCAGCCTGCTTCCGAATACGTTAGCTTTGTTTGGAATAATCCGAACGCAGAGCTTTGCGACATCAGTATTTTCGATTGCTATGGCAGAGAAGTCTACGCTTTGCATAGCGTTGCATTCCCAGAAGGGCAAAGCAATTTCAATTGGAATTTTGCGGAAGGAAATTACCAAAATGGCTTATATCTCGTTAGCATCAGTTCGGGAAGCGGTAGAATATTCAGTAAGTTCTTGGTAAATAAATAGTGTATATTTATCCCAAACAAAGAGTGCCTTTTTTCTCGATTGTGCTTGCAACGTACAACCGCGGTTATATAATCGATAAAGCTATCCAATCCGTCATCAGCCAAATTGAGACGGATTGGGAGCTAATTATAGTTGATGACGGCAGCCAAGATGACACCGCCCAAAAATGCCTTCAATATTGCCGAGAAAATGATAAAATTCGCTATATGTATCATAATAATAAAGGTATTGCTCATGCTCGAAACGCGGGAATATTTGCCTCTGCGGGATTATATGTTACCTTTATTGATTCCGATGATGAATACAAGTCAGAGCATCTCGAGCTTAGAAAGCGGGTGCTGCTGCAACATCCAGAATTAGATTTGCTATATGGCGGGATTGAAATTCACGGCGACCCTTATGTTGTAGATTTCTATGACAATTCAAAAAAGATTCATTTAGATAGGTGCTACGTCGGCGCAACTTTTTTCTTTAAGCGTAATGAATTGATAGAGTTAGGTGGCTTTAGAAATATTGATTATGGCGAAGATACTGACCTTGCTAATAGGGCGATTTTCGACGGTTTAAGCGTGGCATCTGTGGATTTAAAAACGTATATATACAATCGCACTCTGCCAGACTCTATTTGCAATAAAAAATCTTCAAATAAATAGCGTCTGCTTGCGAATTTCGTGTATTTATAGATTAATTTTAAATAATTCATTAGGAACCTTTCTATTGTTTATTAGCTGTTTTCCAGATGTCCTATACCTTCAAGGTGTAGGACATCTGAAAGCCTAGCTTTTCCTTGCAGATACGCATTTAGATAGAGTTTCTATTGCATTGTTTGGGTTAAATAAAGAATAAGTATAGCAAATATGCCGTAGCGGCATATTTGACTGCAACTTTTGCAATGGCGTATTTATTTACGCTCCTATCGTATAAATAAGTTATCGCCATAGTAAGGGCAATTACCACTATTGCAGCTATAATAGACCATTCAAAGCTCAGCGACGAGCGGTAATATTTATTTAGCCCTGCTGCCAAAGGAGAGCCATAAATGATAAGTAAGTGTATGACATATATATATATTGCTCGTCTACCGAATAAGGAATAGTATTTAGCTAAAGGCTTAGTGAATTTGTATAGCAACGTCATTAGCGAAATTAGCGTTAATACAACTCCTAATCGAATAAGAAACAGTCCGGGATTAACTCTCATGACATCAACAAATGGCAATGTCATAACGCTTGTATATTTCATTAATGGATAGCCCAATGCTATCAATGGCACCCCGATAAGCCAATAATACTTCAGCAGAAAGTCCGTTCTGTTTTCTGGCTTTACGCTTTTTAGCCAAGCGCCAAAAGCCGAACCTAAAAATAAGTATGCGGTAAATGGGAAAAGTGGAAATATAGAGCCGTGCTCTGCGGTAAGATAAGCAGCAGCAAACTCTGGCAATATTTCAAACCACCTGACTGTATGCACAATCGGAGACACTGCAAGAATAGTTAGCCCTGTGATTAAAGAAGCAATGCCAAGCTGTTTATCATTTTTCGTAAATAAGTAATGCAAGAGCAGCAATAGAAGCGAAACACCAAACATTTGCAATACATTTACCATGAAAAATGCTCGCCAAGCTCCCTCGCTTAGATGCACTAAGTCATAAACTCTGTTTGCTGGAAATGCTAAAATATAGCCAACAGCAATAATGGCAACTACTATTTTAAGCCTTTTGCGAATAGTTTCTTTCGCAAGTCTACCGCTATCGAGTCTTTTATTCGCGAAAATA
>JAKIZN010000253.1 GCA_022708005.1 Bacteroidota bacterium
AAGTCTATCCTTTCTTTCTCTGGCATAGAGCCAATTTTCGAGAACCGCGTCGTGATAATCTGCAATCGATTTATATCGTTACTCATTTCATTTAAAGTTTCTTCGATGACGCCCGGCTGGTCTTTGGAATACTTCAATAGCTCTATCCACGCAAGCAGGCTCGATAGCGGAGTGCCAAGCTGGTGAGCGGCTTCCCTTGCCATACCAATCCATACTTTAGATTGCTCATTTCGGCGAATACCGCTAAACGCTATATAACTCACGATAATAAAAGCAGAAATCATTATCAAAGCGATAAGCGGGAACATTTTTAGCCTATCTATCAAATCGGAATGCGTATAAAATATCTTATACACTACTTCGCCGCTATCGTCTTTTAGAATTATAGGCGGATAATTCGCCGCCATTCTGCTGATATATATTTTCAAATATCTTCTTTGCTCATCGATTGTCATTTCGTTACTTAGCGGCACATTCAAGGTATACGAGGCAAAATCCTCTATTGGCTCATCATCGATATTAGTCATTATAACAGGGAAAGTAATGGTGGTCGTTATTTCGTCAAGGAAAAAAATCAGATTTTCGAGATTTTTAGAAGGATCTGAATAATTTTCGTAAGTTTTGGCATATAGATTAATCAATCTTTTTTCGTGATTGATTAGCTCATTGGCTAATAATTGAGTGAAAATAATCACCACGATGACTATAACAAATGCCAGCAAAGCCAAAGCTAACTTTATTTGCCACTTTGAAATAGGCGACCACAGCTTTTTGAAAAATTTAGTACTATTAAGCATACGCGTTTGCTCTTACTTATCCCATAGAATAAATTGCAATTTAATACATTTATTTAATTTTCAAAATAGAATATTTTTAAAGACGAGCCATATTGATATAATTTTCTTTTGAAAGTTTAAGCCGCAGGAGTATTTTTAGTTAAACCCAAATAATGCAATAGGGCTTTGACCTGACTGGGTCTTTAGACAAGATGTCCTACACCTTCGATGTGTAGGACATCTGGAAACCTAATTGTAACGAACCCAAAGGATTCAAATGTTTGTAGTAATGAAGAAACGGCGATTTATACGACTCCGTAGGAGTCGCATTAGGTTATGCAATCTTATTTTTCTACAAACATCAAATCCCTTCGGGATTCAAATAATTCCAAATAATGTATTAGTAACCTTATGAGACAGCCCCTCTTATAGCCCAATAATACATTGGAAATAATTATCTATTGCATTATTCGGAGCTAAATTATAATATAAGCATAAAACTCGATAATTTCAAAAATTATCGCTTATTAGTCAATATTGCAAAAAAATCAACTTTTTCTATAAAATTGATAAAATCATAGCATTTTTTTTACAAAAATTATCATTTATTAGCAATTTTTTACTGAAATTAGCTTCTTATAAGTCGAGAAAATATGTTGTATATCCTTATTGTGAATTATAATTAATGGAATTGCAATGCTTTTTATTTAAAATAAAGTTTAATTATTTGCAGATAAATCATATATTTGTAATTGGTTGAATTGTTAAATTAGCGAGGGAAACAATATGTCTTTTATAGACAGGATCAAAGATTTTTTCTCAAGAAAATCTGCAGTAGCCGAAGGTGGCGGCCAAAAAGCTATCGAAAAGCAAGTAGCAATGGGGAAAATGACCGCGAGGCAAAGGATAGAATCGTTGCTCGACCCTAACTCGTTCCACGAATACGATATGTTCGTCGAGCATAAAGCAGAAGATTTCGGTATGGACAAAAAGAATTTGGCAGGCGATGGAGTTATAACTGGCACTGGCAATGTGCTGGGGCATCCCGTGTGCCTTTACGCTCAAGATTTCACTGTTGCAGGCGGCTCGCTTGGGCTTGCTCATGCAAGGAAAATCACAAAGATGATGGACCATGCTATGAGAATGGGCTTGCCCTTGATAGGCATCAACGACTCTGGCGGAGCGAGAATCCAAGAAGGTGTAAACTCGCTTGCAGGGTACGGCGAAATATTTTATCGCAATACGAGAGCGTCTGGCGTTATACCCCAAATCTCTGTGATTTTAGGACCTTGCGCAGGCGGTGCAGTTTATTCGCCAGCTCTTACTGACTTTGTTTTCGTTGTTAACAAAATCTCCAAGATGTTTATTACCGGTCCAGAAGTTATAAAAACTGTATTGGGCGAAGAAATATCTATGGAAGAACTTGGCGGAGCAAAAGTCCAAGCGGAAGTTTCGGGCAATGCTCACTTTTATGCCGAAACCGAGCAAGAGTGCTTCGAGCAAATCAAGAGACTCGTTACGTTTATCCCTTGGAATAATCGCAAAAAAGCCGATAAATTCCAGCCGAAGCAGCCTATTTTTGAAAAACCGCTATCGGAGATCTTGCCCAAAGAGCCAAACCAGCCGTATGACGTCAGAGATATTATAAAAGCGATAGTAGATAACTCTGACTTTTTAGAAGTGCAAGAGCATTGGGCAAAAAATATAGTGATAGGCTTTGCACGGATAAATGGCGACACCGTTGGTATAGTCGGCAATCAGCCACTTGTGCTCGCAGGTGTGCTAGATGTGGATTCGTCCAACAAAGCAGCTCGATTTATACGCTTCTGCGATGCTTTCGGCATTCCTTTGCTTACTTTGGTGGATTTGCCCGGATATTTGCCCGGTGTCGACCAAGAGCATGCGGGGGTTATTAGGCACGGCGCAAAGGTGCTATATGCGTATAGCGAAGCAACTGTTCTAAAAATGACCGTTGTGCTACGCAAAGCTTATGGAGGCGGATATATAGCAATGTGCTCGCGACATCTCGGAGCAGATTTCGTATTTGCTTGGCCCACTGCCGAAATAGCAGTTATGGGACCAGAAGGCGCTGCAAATATTATATTCAAGAGCGAAATTCAATCTGCCGCCGATCCAGATGCTATGCGCAAGGAAAAAGTTGCGGAATACACCGAGAAATTTGCTAATCCATACAAGGCAGCAGCTAATGGCTATATCGACGCTGTCATCAGCCCAGAGGAAACCCGCGATTTCTTAATCCATGCTATTAATATCTCGCAAGACAAAGAAGACATCCCGCCTAAGAAAAAACACGGCA